>JAZUEE010000316.1:0-3929 GCA_045639985.1 Bacteroidales bacterium | reverse complement strand
CATTCCACCCGTGTCCGGTATTGAGCTGCCCAACATCTTCACCTTGCGCAATGTGGCAGACTGCGACCGCATCAAGGCGCAGGCCGTAGATAAGATGGCGGATAATGCCAATGCGGTTATTATTGGCGGCGGATTTATCGGGTTGGAAATGGCAGAGAACCTACATAAAATCGGCTATCAGGTGACCGTGGTGGAAAAGGCAGAGCACGTGCTCACGCCCTTAGATTGGCCAATGGCCGCCATCGTGCAACAACATCTGACCGAACAAGGCGTGAAAGTGATTACCAACAACGGACTGGCCTCTTTCAAAGGGAATGACGAGCAACTCACTGTAGTGTTGGAAGACGGCAGCGAACTGCCCTGCAACCTCGCCATCCTCAGCATTGGTGTTCGTCCCAATACGCAATTGGCCGCTGCCGCTGGCTTGGCTATCGGCGAAGCCAAAGGCATCTGCGTAAACGAATATCTGCAAACCTCCGACGAATGCATTTTTGCCGTGGGCGATGCCATTGAATTTCCGCATCCCATTACAGGAAAACCCTATTGCAACTTCTTAGCCGGACCCGCCAACTTGCAGGCGCGAACCGCTGCCATGAACATGATTTATCCTGAAAGTGTAAAATATCAGGGATCCGTCACCACCGCCATTGCCAAAATCTTTGCATTGACGGCGGCCTGCACCGGCCTGAACGAAAATGCCCTTCAAAAGGCAGGCATCCCCTACCAGACAGTTATCACACATCCGGCAGCACATGCCACCTATTATCCTGGTGGCAGCCCCATCCATCTCAAACTCAACTTCTCACCTGAAGATGGTCTTTTGCTCGGCGCTCAAGCCGTAGGCACACAAAACGTGGATAAGCAAATAGATGTAATCTCTCTATTGCTCAAACATCAGGGTACCATTTTCGACTTGGTGAACAGCGAACATGCCTACGCACCTCCATTTGGTTCTGCCAAAAGTCCCGTGATGTTTGCGGGTATGGTCGCTGAAAACATCTTCGCCCATCTGATGAATCCCATACAGGCCGCAGAATTGGACGAAATGCTCGACAAGGGTGAAGATATCAACCTCATCGATGTTCGTGCCATTGAGGAATATAAATCGGGCACCATTGAGGGAGCAGAAAATTACCCCGTAGATGAACTTCGTGAATTTTTGGAAGACATCGACCCCGGTAAGAAAACTATTATCTTCTGCGAGGTCGGACTACGCGGCTACATAGCAGCACGCATCCTTATGCAGTCGGGATTTGACGAGGTTTATAATCTTATCGGCGGTATGAAGACGTACCGATTAATTGGGAAGCATAATCAAAGGATTTACTAATTTCTCTAATTAAGAGATAAATTATATTAGAACCTTCTAATTAACATCTCCGTTTGGACAATACCAACGGAATAAAACAGATTTACTAATATTCGAAAACGAATACCTATTTGGAAATTTTCAGGATGTCTGCGGCGCGGGATCTGACCAAGACAACACCATAAAAAAAGAGGATGGTTTTCACCATCCTCTTTCAGTATATAATCTAATTAAGATTATTTCGTAAGATAAACTTTGTAGTTAGCCGTACCTTGTGCGGTTGTCAATCTAACAACGTATGTACCTGTAGCTACATTCATGGAAATTACTTCGGTATTGCTTGTCACATTACCACTGTAGAGCAGTTTACCATAAACGTCATAGATTTGTACGTTTTCGATTTGAACTTCTGCATTGTTTACAATGTAAACATTGTTATTGGAAGCATAAACCTTAACAAGGTCTTTAACTGAATAATCTTCCACACCGTCGTATTCAGGAATTTCTGCTAATGTGGTAAAGATATTACCATTAGACCATTCACTGTAGTTGCTGTTACCACAATTAGCACGAACCATCCAAACGTAGGTTGTACCAGGAGTCAAACCAACAACTTCATAAACATTATCATCAACAGCAACAGACGTAAAGGTAGCAGCATTCAAAGCTTTGTATTGAACTTCAAATGAAGTAGCTGTCGGGTGATACCAATCGAACGTAGCGCTTGAGATCGTAATATTCGTGGTGTGCATATTGGTAGGAATAGCGCAATCCATTAATTTGAATGTAGCACTGATCGTATGATTAGCAACAACATTTGTGAATGTATAGGATGTTACTGCGCCCATGGTCATACCATCCACAGTTACATTTTCAACTTCATAACCTGTAGCAGGGGTGAATGTATAAGTAGCATTTGCGCCGAAATTCACGGTAGTTGTGCCAGCAGGAGCGATTGTACCATGGTTACCGGCAGATGCAGTAATTGTAAACGTCTTTTGAGTCATCGTTGCGGTAAGAGTTACATTAGCAGTAACTGCGGGTAAGGTGTACGTATAAACCCCATTGTTGTTCGTTGCATTGGCAATAACATTTGTACCGTTTACTGTAATAGCTGTAACATTGTATCCCATATTCGGAGTGATCACAAATGTCGGAGTAGCTTGATAAGTAACTGTCGTCGTTCCCGGTGTGATAGTACCGTGGTTCGGTTGGTTAACCGTAACGGTATATTCATTCACTGCGAAGGAAGCGTAAATGGTGTGGTTAGCATTAATATCATTGAATGAGTATGTGCTGACTGCACCAACAGAAGCACCATCAACGAATACATCTGCAATGTGATAACCTGTAGCAGCAGTAATGTTGTAAGTTTGGTCGCCACCAGCAATCATATTCATCACACCAGCAGGAGCGATGGAACCGCCATTGCCTGCATTTGCTGTAATCGTATATTGATATTGAGCAAATGTGGCAGCAATAGTATGATTTGCTGTAAGAGCCGGGAAAGTGTAAGACGTAACGGCACCCACAGATTCACCATCCACTGTAACATCAGCTACGCCATAACCAGCAGCAGGAGTGATGGTAAATGTCGGAGTAGTATTATAATTGTAAGTGGTTGTGCCAGGATTGATGGAACCATGGTCTCCAGCTGCAACTTCAACAGTATAACGATAAGCAGCGAAGGTTGCGCTAATCGTGTGGTTGGAAGCATCTACACCAGAGAATGTGAATGTTTCTGCGAAAGATGTTCTTTCGTCTGCTTGAGTATAAGTTGTGGTTTCGCCATCAACTGTAACAGAAGAGATATAGTATCCTGTGTTAGCTGTAACAACATATTCTGCTGCTGCACCATAATTGTAGGAAGAAGTACCAACCGGTGTAATATTACCATTATTACCAGCAAAAGCTTCTACCGTATATGTAGCAGGAACAAAGTTAACCACATAATTATAATCAGACAAAATGTTGGACAAAGTCTGTGTAAATGTCGCGCTTGGATTTGCTATAAGAAGCTCTGTATTGTTGCGGAGGATTTGATCAATGACATAACCTTCATCAGGAGTAGCGGTGAAAGTATAAGTATTGTCAGGATTGTAAACAAATGTCGCACCTGCGGAAACCGTACCATGACCAATTGCAGTGGTTGTGATTTCGTAGGTATTCGGAGCAAATGTAACAACAGCATGTTGAGCTTCTGTAACATTAACGAAATCCCAAGATGGGATTGGACCATAGTCAACACCATTGACATTCACATTTACAACATGATAACCGATAGCCGGAGTAAAGGTTGCCAAGAATCTGGAAGAATAATCCACATAATGGGCAAAATGAGCAGGAACAGCCGTTTCGTTAGAAACCACGAACATATCATCAATAGTACCTTGACCTGCATCAACTGTGTAGAAAATAGCAACCGTATCAATTCTTACAATAGCATTAACGTCATAGTTATCCATGACTTCTGCAAATGTATAAGAATAAGTACCATCATTATTGAAAGTAACATCTTGGATATATTCTTCGCCGTTAATCAAGAAGCTTTCCAAATGGAAATGTTCTTCCACTGTTCCATTCAAAGTCAGGGATTCGCCTTCTGGAACGAGAGAAGTAG
>JAZUEE010000315.1:0-4341 GCA_045639985.1 Bacteroidales bacterium | reverse complement strand
TTTCCCACAATATCAGTTCCGGGCGGCGCGTAATTTCCACCTCGCCTGTCCGGTCGCACTGCGGATGTATGCTGTCTCGCACCGTAATAGTGTACACCCCGGGCTCTGGTTTGTTTAGCACGCTATCTGTTCCAACCAGAGTTCCGCTTTTGTTTCTCCACTCGTAGTAGTAGCCGTGGTTGAAGCCGCCCGTAACGTGGGCAATGGCGTATGCGTTCTCCGATTCGTAGCACGGATAGCTCTGGGATTCGATATTCAACACAATGGTGGGCGGAATGGTCAGTCTCAACGTCAAAATACTGTCGCATCCTTCCAATACGGTAAGGGCGAGCGTGATGGAATCACTCTTGGTATAGATACGGCCGTTGGCCTCCCACAGGTAGAATCCGTCGCAGGCCGTATCGCTTTGCACAGTGGCGGCAATCCTACCCACATACAGCGGCACTAACTTGTAATCCTTATTCAAAGCTACTTTCAGCGTATCGTAGCCGCAGACGTTGATGCCGATTTTGCCTTCATCTATATGGGAAATTTCCAAGGAGTTGCCCATACCGTAACGCGACCATTCCGTACTGTCGTTCGTTTTTACCGTGAACGGAAAATCTACTTCGAGACACTTCAAACGATCCGAAATGAAGACGGGCTGTACCGAAGCCACACTGGCATCCAAGGTGTCCAATGCCTTCAGGCGCGGATACAGACTGTCCGTATAGGTCCAATAGGTATCACCCAAACCTTCTTTGATGGTTGAGCCGACAAACTCATCCGTAAAATATCCCGTCGTACTGTTGATATTGTCCGCTATTGTGCCCGCATTTCCGACGCCACCATCCAAGTTACTCATCTGCTTGTCGTAGTAGCAGTATTGGGGATAGTATTCTGCTTTATTGGTGGAGATGACCGCCCCCACGTAGGAAGGTACGGTTGAGCTCGACAATACAAGGCCAACATTATAGCAGTGGGATACCAATGCCGTCTGACTATTGCCCACGACACCGCCCAAGTAGTTCTGTCCGGATACGGCACCCGCATTGTAGCAGTTGGAAACTTCCGCAGTGCTTCGACCTGTAACACCACCCGCATAACCGTTTGTACTAGCTGCCTGTACCATACCCGTATTGAAGCACTGCGTAATAAGACCCGCCGTATAATTATCACCTGTAATACCACCAATATAACTATTTCCGCTAACACGAGTATTGTTGTAGCAATACGACACCTGGGAATAGGAATTACCACCCGTAATACCGCCAATATTCGAACCACCATTGATTAGACCACCTATCGTGCCGCAGTGCAGCACCGCCCCCTTGTTGTAACCGACAATGGCAGCATGGTAATTACCGCTGTTTTTTCTCACACCCGACACCTGAGGATTTTCCATAGTAAGATTCTTTATCGTACCCATCGAATAGCCGAAAAGCGCCTGATAATTATTATTGTCTTTAATATGCAAGCCCTTGATGGTATGTCCGCCGCCATTGAAATGGCCTCGAAAGATGCGGGACTTGGTTTCGTCGTTAGTCTCCTGGTAATTACCGATAGGCACCCAATTCTCCGTTTCCACGGAGAGGTCTATATCGGTGGTGAGTTTGAAAAACATATCCTCGCCACCGGGCTTGATTTTTACATACGATTCATCCTCGTTGGCATAGAAGACCTTGGTACGGTCATCGTAATAGAAGGTTTTGTTCGTATTGATTAAATTTCTGAAATTCTTGAACTGTTCCAAGCTGACAATCTCCAAGGGGTTTTCTTCGGAAATACGAAGCACCAATCGCACCACCTTGAAAGTATCGCCTTCCATCATATTGGCAATGAGAACATAGTTTCGGCCAAAAACATCGGTGGTATCGCAACCGATAAAGGACAGGCCATAGCCGTCGTAGCTCACCCACCGCACGCTGTCGCAGCCGCCCAAACCGTAACGGCCCACGGGTACGTCATTGGCACGCACCAACACCGTATCGTTGGCCGTGAGGAAGACGGGAGATGCTGAAGTAATAGAAGCACGGGTGGTATCCAACTCTTTAACCTGCGGGTACATTCCCTGCACAAACGTCCACATCGGAGTAGATGCCGTGTCCAACGCTTCTCTAAACGAAACATCGGTCATTTCCGAGGTCAGTTTGGGAATGGTGGCCTCAATATCCTCATCGTTGATACCGCCCCAGGTGGATATCTGCTTGTCGTAGTAGCAATGGTCGAATTTATTGCTGTTGTTTTCGGAATAACCGCAAATACTACCCACCATATTGATACCGGAAACATAGCCGGCATTATAGCAATAGGATATATTTTTTGTTGTATTAACTGACTGAAAACCAACAAGGCCTCCCACACGAGAAAGTCCCTTTACTATTCCAACATTATAACAATTGGTAAGACCATATTTGGAATTGCACACACCAATAATTCCACCCACGTTATAATTACCTGTCACCATACCTTCATTAAAAGAAGAATTAACTGTTGCATTACCTTTAGTATCGGTTGGCTCATACGATCCCGCGATACCGCCAACATTATTTACTCCTTTAATATTTCCCCGATTATATAAATTTTTAAAATCAGAATTATAATCATACGATCCAAAAGTTCCCTTATATCCTAAAATGCCCCCCACATAATTACCTGTACCAACAATGTCACCCAAATTAGCACAATCAGTTAAATACCAAGTCCCAGTTAGATTTCCCACAATTCCACCCACATAATCCTTTCCTTCAACCAAACTCTTATTGACTAAAAATAAAGAATGTGCCATAGAAACATTATCGGATTTTTGTCCACAACCAACAACACCACCAACATAAGAAGCTGTTGAAATCAAATGTCCACCTTCGTTTTCACAATAGGAAATGTTTCCATATAATCTATAACCAGTAATTCCGCCAATATAGTCTGCAGAAGTTTTCATCTGCGTATTAATATTGCGACAATAATTCATGTTTGCATAATAACCATAACCCGCAATTCCTCCCACATATTGACCGGCAACATCAAAAGCACTATTTCTAATCTCGCTATTAAAAATGGAAGATTGTTCACCGAATCCTGCTATACCTCCCTTATAATTACCTTGGCCGCTCACATTCAAATGATCCGCATAGCAGGTATCCACCACGCCATAATAGTTATAGCCCACCATACCGCCCACTGTATCGGCAATGGAGGTTAGGGTATCGTAACTCAAATGGCAGCGGATGATATCGGCATATACGTTAGAACCACATAGGACACCCGAACGGAAGCAGGAACCGCTAACGGAACTGTAGGTTACGGCGCAGTCGCGCAGGATTCCTCCGTTGTTGGTACCGCACAGGACACCTTTTTGGCTGCCCGTGCCCGTCACGGTACAGGAGCTTAAGGTCAGATGATGGATGGTACCGGCATTGTTGCCAAAGAGACCTTGATAATTGCCATTCCCAATCTTGAGATGGCGGATGGTATGGTCAGCCCCGTCAAAAGTACCCTTGAAGGCAAGGGCCTCATCGTGGGCATAGTCACCCGCCGGCAGCCAGGGATCTGTTTCCGAAGCAAAGTCCAAATCGGCGGTCAGTTTGAAGAACATATCCAAGCCCCCATCTACAATTTCCACATAATCATCCAGATTTGCGGAGTCGGAGGCGGTCAGATGCAGGTGGTAAGTCTGATCGCTCTTCTTGTAGTAGCCGTTCTGGTTGATGACATCGCGAAAATTCTTCATCTCCATTTCGTTCTTGACGATAAAGGGGTTTTTCTCATTGATATTGATGAGCAGACGGTCTTTGCGATACACCGTATCGTTGACCTTGGCGCCCAATATGGCGATGCCCAAGCCCGTAACCATCACCGGATGGGTTTCCCCGCTTTCCAATCTTACACAACCCACGCCCTGCAACAATTCCCAGTCGCCAGCCGAGCGTTGAAAACTCTGGTCAATATGGTTCCAGGTCTGCAAATCGGCACCTGCCTCGTCGTGGGAACCCAAAAGCAAAGGCATCACGGAAGCCACGGAGGGTGCCGTGCCCGCAAAGCATCTCAGCTGGGGATAGCGACCCTCTTCAAAATACCACGTAGAGGCAATGGTAGCCGCCTTGTCACCCAATACACTTTCCAATCCCGTACCGAGCATTTCCTCAGTGGCACGGCCTACTGCCCTATCCACGTTTTTAGTGTCTATACTATCCTTTCTGTCTATTCCGCCCACATTGGACATCTGCTTATCGTAATAACATTTCGTAGGAAGATAAGTGTCACCACTTATACTTCCCAAATAAGTACCCGTACTCCGCACGGTATTGGAATTATAACAATATTTAGGCGCATTGGCTGAACCGCAAATTCCCCCCACATACT
>JAZUEE010000314.1:0-4839 GCA_045639985.1 Bacteroidales bacterium | reverse complement strand
GTCCGGTTTCCATCCGCACGGAGAAATCGCCTTGCTCTACCTGTCCCATAACCGAAGCCATCTTTTTGATGGGTGGGCCTACACGCGCCGGCGAAGCACTTATGCGCCCCCTCCGACAATATTTTGAAGAAAACCTCCTATTTCTTTATAAAGGGAAAATATCGCTCCAACTTTCTCAGTTGAAAAGCAATGATGCGGCTATATTAGGAGCTGCCGCCTTGTCATCCATCCATTAATCGCGACCATCATCCCCACGGATAAACATGCTTCGGGGGTCAACTTTCTGACTATCCAAGACATTTATCTTGCTAACATTCAGCAGCATTCCCATCGCACAGCCGGAAACAAAGAGTGACGCGCCACCCGTACTAATGAACGGTAGCGTCTGGCCCGTAGCCGGCAACAATTCACAGTTCACCCCTATATGGACAAAGGCCTGACAAGTCATCCAGAAACCAATTCCAAAAGCCAATAAGGCGCCTGTCGCCGATTTGGAATTTCGGGATATTTGCCACGAACGATAAAAGATAGCGATATAGATAAAAATTATCAGCACACCAACAACTATTCCTGTTTCTTCAAAAAGAGATGCGTATGCATAGTCTGTCGAGTTTTCTGGCAGACGGTATTTGATAACCCCCTTCCCTGGTCCAGCCGGTTTCAAGCCCGAGCGCGCAATAGCCGCACGAGACAGAATCATCTGATCTCCATAACCATCTGTATTGTCTTTGGTAAAATAGTATTCCCAACGATTCACAAAAGTATTGATACGTCCCACATTGGCCAACTTTCCAGATGAGACAAACAGCACCAAAACTAAGACAACCGATGCTACAAAGCCCGCCAATACAAACATGTGCTTCCATTTAAACCTCGCCACGAAAAACATCACCATACCTGTCATAAAAAGAATAATGGCTGTGGACATATTGAGCAAAGCAATACCCCCGCAAAAACCAATCAAGACCAATGAACAATACCGTACTTCCGCCTTCTCATATTCTACAATTCCATTATCTAAACGCCGTCCAAGATAATTGGACAGAAAAATTATTATTAAGAATCCGATCAAATAGAAAGTTTGCAAGTCAAAGCCGAGTACCGTCACACCACGAACAGCGGATGACCCCAACGTCCACAACAACAGGGCTATAGCAAGAGCCAAGCCAAGAGGGGCCACTTTTGAAATTATCTTCTGATAATTAAAAAAATAGCACAATCCCAAGCCCACGTAACAGGATATAAGATGAACCAAATGTGACAGCACACGTTTTCCCTCTGTACTATACACCAACAAGATAGATATCAGTGAAAGCAGCAGGAGCAAAATGAGTATCACTTTGTCACCTTTAAAACGGCTTACTTTTTCCTTTATGGTCGAATTCATATTTTTCAACTATTATAATTGAGCAACAGCTTCCTTGAATTTGTCGCCGCGCTCACGATAAGTTATCTGCACGGAACCTTTAACACCGGGCGAAAACAAGACTGCATAATTTCGATCACATGCATAAAAGGCCTGGCTTACTGCATCCTGAATATTCATTTCAACATAAACAGGAATTCCCAAGGAAGAAAACTTTTCATATACATCCATATTATAGGAGCCCTGCATAACAACGGCTTTCACCTTTGACTGAATCTGGGCAATAATATCATCATTGATAGCTTCAACTTTATCAATGCTATTAATCCAAACCGTTGGCTTGCTCATGCTTTGCAGAGCATACCAGACAGCATTTATATTATTTGAACTGGAATCATTGATAAAATCAACGCTATTAATTGTCTTCACATATTCCAATTTATGCGCACTTCCTTCAAAATCGGACAATGATTCCGCAATGTTTCTTTTACGAAGATTAATCAAATGACTTGATAAAGTAGCCACCATTGGATTGGCTGTTTCTCTTTCTTGTTCAAAAAGAGTGAAACTGTTGGACTTGTTTGTTGGCATAGGAGGGATAGGTTAATGGTTAATGATTTATGGTTAATGGTTAATGAGAATGGTTGATATAGAGTTTTATGTTATAAGGAATTACTTGAAACTTAAAACCTGAAACTTGAAACTTAATTATCTGATTTTCAGCGTCACGACGGTCAACACAGCGAGTATCAAACCGATTATGATAAAATGTTGAACGATTTTGGATTCATGAATTCCTTTTTTCTGATAATGATGATGCAGCGGAGACATAAGGAATATTCGGCGGCCTTCACCATATTTCTTCTTCGTGTATTTGAAATAGGAGACCTGCATAATCACGGATACGGATTGAGCAAGATAGACCCCGCAAAGAATCGGTATAAGCAATTCCTTTCTAATAATAATGCAGGAAACTGCCACTATACCGCCGAGCATCAAACTGCCTGTGTCTCCCATAAAGATTTGAGCCGGATAGCAATTCCACCAATAGAAACCCAGACAGGCACCAATCACGGCAGAAACAAATATTACCAACTCTCCTATATTAGGAATGTACATTATATCCAAATAATTGGCGAACACCACATTACCCGACACATAGGCCAAGATAGCTATACCCACGGCAATCACAGATGTTGTACCTGTCGCCAAACCATCCAAACCATCAGTCAGATTAGCGCCGTTAGATACGGCCGCAATAATGAAGATGATAATGGGGATAAAGAAAATGAATGACCATTTTCCTGTTTTATCACCCATCCACCGAGTTAACGCACTATAATCTGCTTCGTGATTTTTCACAAACGGGATAGTGGTTTTCATGGAGTGTTGTGGTTCTCCGAAAATCTTAGGCGTTTGAGCATTCTCCTGATTTTCCACCTGCAAAGCAGACTCTATCGGTGTCAGGACAGGCGTAGCCGCATTTTTCTCACAAATCACGGCATCGGGATGAAAATACATCACCACGCCGACAACGACACCAAGGATAATTTGTCCTATCAACTTTTTGCGAGGCGACAAACCTTCTTTGTTGTGTTTGAAAACCTTAATATAATCATCGCTGAAACCCAGAACACCAAGCCACAACGTAGTAAAAATCATCAATAGGACATAGATATTCTTCAACTGACAAAGCAGCAAAGCTGGAATCAGGATGGCCGCAATGATGATCAAGCCGCCCATCGTGGGTGTTCCGGCCTTCTCTGACTGTCCGGCAAGGCCCAGTTCGCGCACAGATTCCCCAATCTGGTTTTTTCTTAATACTCCAATAAAATATTTTCCGAAAAATATGGAGATGGCCAAAGACAAAACAAAAGCTGTGGCGGAACGGAATGAAATATACCGAAAGACGCCTGAGCCAGGCATTCCAATTTTATGCAACCAATCGAAAAGATAGTAAAGCATTTTCTTATAAGGTTAGGTTAATGATTAAAGATTAAAGGTTAATGGTTAATGATAAAGGATTAATGATTTAAGAAGGAATACTTGAAACTTGAAACCTGAAACTTGAAACCTAATACTAATCCGTTTCAAAGCATTTCTTCACTTCCTCGGTATCGTCAAAGTGGTGTTTGACGTGATTGATTTCCTGGTAATTTTCGTGGCCTTTGCCAGCTATCAAAAGGACACCACCTGGCTGAAGGAGCATTGCGGCAGTTTTAATGGCTTCGCGTCTATTTTCAATAACGAGAACATTTTTCTTTTTCCCAGCGGGCACGCCGACCAACATTTCATTCAAAATATCGGTCGGATTTTCCGTACGTGGATTATCCGAAGTTAAGACCACGCGCGTACTGTATTTGCAAGCAATTTCCGCCATTTCAGGGCGCTTGCTTCGATCTCTGTCACCGCCACAACCAACCACCGTGATAACCTCCGTGTCGTTCTTAGTTGTTTCACGAATCGTACTCAACACATTCTGTAAAGCATCTGGAGTGTGCGCGTAATCCACAATGGCGGTGCTTCCATCCTTTCTGTAAATCAATTGGAAACGTCCGGCTGCACTCTCCAACAAACTCATCTGTGGAAGCAATTCCTCCGTTGGGACGCCCAACAAAACAGCCGTTCCATAAATAGCCAACAAATTGTACGCGTTGAATTTACCGCACAATTTGAAAAACACCTCTTGATTGTTGATGCGCATTTGCAGGCCACGGAAGCAGTCGTCCAAAATCAGACCTTTAAAGTCGGCGGCAGTGAGCAAACTATACGTGCTTACTTTGGCCTTGCTGTTTTGGACCATCACCATACCATTTTTATCATCTATGTTGGTAAGGGCGAATGCCGTTTTGGGCAATTTATCAAAGAACGCTTTTTTCGCAGCGATATAATTTGCAAACGTCTTGTGGAAATCCAAATGATCATGCGTAATATTGCTGAAGATACCACCCGCGAATTTCAGTCCTGCAATACGATTTTGACAAACGGCGTGAGAACTCACCTCCATGAAGCAGTATTCGCAACCGGCATCCACCATCCGCGCAAGGAGTTGGTTCAATTCCACCGCATCCGGCGTTGTATGTGTAGAGGGGACTTCTTCCAATATAATTTTATTGACAATTGTTGAAAGCAGACCTACTTTATAACCTAATTGCGTAAAGAGGCGGTGCAACAGCGTCACCGTAGTGGTTTTTCCATTAGTACCGGTAATGCCCACTAATTTGAGTTTGCTACTGGGATTATCATAAAATGCGGCAGCCAGGCAACCCAATGCCACTGTACTGTCGGGCACTTTGATAAATGTAACATCGGGGATAACCTCAGCGGGGAGTTCCTCACAAACGATAACTCGACCGCCCTGCGCAATCACCTGCGGAATAAAGCGGTGTCCGTCTGTCTGTGTGCCGCGTTGGGCGACATACAGCGCAGTCTCGTCTGCCTTGGCAGTATCAGCAATCTTGCGGGAATCGAAC
>JAZUEE010000313.1:0-5309 GCA_045639985.1 Bacteroidales bacterium | reverse complement strand
CATAAATTGTTGAAAGCGGTGTCTGAAATTGACGAACATTCCTATACGCTTGAAAATCATACTATGTTCTATCAAGGTGATGACACGGACTATGAAATGTGGCTTGCCAAGGCCTCCGCGTTGGCGGGCTATTGCTACTACAATCATCACATTAAAGATGTACGATTGAAGAATGCCCATTTCACGGCTCAGCAGTGTACTGATTTGGAAGCTACTATCTTGCAGGCGTGCCGGATTAAGATGAGCAAGACGGAGTTTATCTCCTGTCCATCGTGCGGCAGAACGCAGTATGACATTCAATCGGTACTTTCGTTGGTCAAAGAACGATTTTCCAATTATCCCGGCATAAAAATCGGGGTGATGGGATGTATTGTGAATGGTCCTGGTGAAATGGCCGATGCGGATTATGGAATTGTGGGCGCGTCTCATGGATTGGTGTGTGTGTATGAAGGGAAAAGACGTCTTACAGAGGCGATTACGGTAGAAGAAGCACTTATTCGTTTGGAACAATTGATTCAAAGATAAAATCTTTATATTTGCCGCCCGAAAAAAAGCGGGATGTTTTTTTAGAAATTTTATTGATAATATTGGAGAATATAAAATAACATATTAATATAGATAGCGTTACTATTTTGTCTGACCATCTGAAATCTGGAAAATTTTTGACTAAGACAAGAGAGTATGCTCACGAATACGTGGGCTCTCTTAGTTTGGTCACCGGCCTTTCCAGATGCCCAGATGGCGAATTAAATAGGGCTCACGTTTTAAATATAAATACTATGGGACTATTAGAAATAATAGAAGAAAAAGAAGCTGATTTGGATTTAATGCAAAGAATGATTGAAGATTTGCATACCATTAACCAACCTGTTGGCGAGGATTTGAAAAATCGGTATGAAAATCTGAAAAGGGAAATCGAAGAATTGAAAAAATCAATCTAAAGTTTCCTATTTTAGAGCATTTGCCAATCTGAAGTAGAGGTCTGTGAAGATCAATGATGAGTTACCATTTCGATTGATGTGGTAAATGGCATTATTGCATTCTTCCGTCATGATGCTGATATGTTTGAGATTGAAAACTTTTTTGAAATTTCCAATCACAGACAATTCTTTTTCGGTCGCTTTAATAATGGCTTCATGGCCTTGATTTACCATCAAAATATTTCGTAACATCCTAAGAATAAATTGGATGAATTGTTTTTGATATTCTCGACCTTGTTTGACAATGGTGTCAAACATGTTTTGTGTTGACTCATAATCAACATCGGTAAGGGGGTGTTTGGTTGCTAACGCGACCACGCTGTTCATCATTATGGAAAAGGCCTCCAACATGGCTTCCAAATCCGTGTCATCTTCGTAAATCTTCAGGGCTTTGTTATAATCACCATCTGATAAAAGAGCAATATCCTTCGCTTTATTTGAGTCGATGTCGGGGTATAGATTTTTTAGCGCATTGGCTATTTCCAGCGGAGTAAGTCTTGGGATTTTCACCAATTGGGTACGTGATAGTATGGTGCTCAATATGAGGTCCGGTTTTTCGGATATGAGGATGAAAAGCGAATTACTTTCGGGTTCTTCCAATGTTTTCAGCAGTTTTGGAGCTGCGGCGTGATAAAGTCTATCCACGTTCCACAAGATATACGTTTTGTATCCGCCGGCGTATGAGCGGGTGCTATTCTGATTGATGATGTGGGAACAATCGCGGATGTTGATGGTTGCCTGTTTGTTTTCTCCATCCAATTCCTTAAGCCAGTCTTGAATGTCAATATGGTAGTTGTGCTTGAATACGAAATCTCTGAATTGTTGGGCAAATTGTTGGGAATCGGGATCTTTTTTTATGTCTTTCGTGGTGCAGTTAGGGAAATAGATGTGTAGATCTGGATGAGCTAATTTTTCGAATTGCATGCAAGAAGGACAGTGTCCGCAGGAATCTTCATCGGTAGGATGTTCGCAGGACAGGTATTGGGCCATGGCCACGGCTAAGGCAAATGCGTGATTCCCTGATTGTGCAAGGAAAAATTGTGCGTGGCTGATGCGGTTTTCATGAATCTGATGGAGGATTTGCCTCTTTAATTGTGGGTCAACCAATACGTCTTTGAATAACATAAGAATCCTTTTTTGTGGAAATTATACTAATTGGAATTCGTTTTGCGGGCTATGATGGCCAGTGCGTCTTCTTTGTCGTGTTTTAATTGCTCAATCAATGTCTTTACGTTGTCAAAATGCTGCTCATCACGAATTTTTCCTTCTATGGAAAAGGCAATCTCCATACCGTAAATATCGCCATGAAAATCAAAAATGTTTATTTCGTAGGATATTTCGTGGAGATTGAGCGTTGGGCGTGTCCCGACATAAAGCATTCCTGAAAATGTCTTATCCGATACGTTAACGCGCACAGCATAGCAGCCATTCTCAATTTCCACTTCGTCAGGAAGATGGATGTTGGCGGTTGGAAAACCGAGTTCTCTGCCGTTACGAAGTCCATGAATAACGATACCGTGATAAGCTGACATGTTACATTTATATTCGAAAAAAGAGGATGCATAGGGTAGAAAAGCAAACGGTCTAACCGACACTTCCGGTAAGACTGATGCTCAGCAGTTTTTGTGCTTCCACGGCAAATTCCATAGGAAGTTTGCTTAAAACTTCTTTGGCATATCCGTTGACAATCAAGCTGACGGCGCTTTCTTGATCAATACCGCGTTGTTGGCAGTAGAAAAGTTGGTCGTCGGAAATCTTTGATGTCGTGGCTTCGTGTTCAAGCACAGAGGAAGAGTTCGCACATTGGATGTCTGGCCATGTATGGGCACCGCATTTGTCTCCCATCAATAGAGAGTCACATTGGGAGAAGTTGCGGGCGTTTTCCGCGTTTTTGCTTACTTTGACGAGTCCGCGATAGCTGTTCTGGCTGTGTCCGGCGGAGATACCTTTGGAAACAATCAAGCTTCGGGTATTACGTCCGAGATGAACCATTTTGGTTCCCGTATCGGCCTGTTGGTAGTTGTTGGTTACGGCTACGGAATAAAATTCACCTACGGAGTTGTCTCCTTTCAGTACGCAACCCGGGTATTTCCAAGTGATGGCGGAGCCAGTTTCCACTTGTGTCCAGGATATCTTGGAGTTGGCACCCTTGCACAATCCACGTTTGGTGACCAAATTGTAGATACCACCATTTCCGTTTTTGTCGCCCGGATACCAATTTTGCACGGTGGAATATTTGATTTCAGCATCTTTCATGGCAATCAGTTCGACTACGGCAGCGTGGAGTTGGTTCTCATCGCGTTGTGGTGCGGTGCAGCCCTCCATGTAGCTTACGTAGGCACCTTCGTCGGCAATCAGCAGTGTACGCTCAAATTGTCCGGTCTTGGCCGCATTGATACGGAAATAAGTGGAAAGCTCAATAGGACAGCGCACCCCTTTGGGAATGTAACAGAAGGAACCTTCGCTGAATACGGCGGAATTTAGCGCGGCATAGAAATTGTCCGTATAGGGAACCACGGAACCCAAGTATTGTCTGACCAACTCCGGATACTGTTTGACGGCCTCGCCAAAGGAACAGAAGATGATACCTTCTTTTTTCAATGTCTCAGAGAACGTGGTTTTTACCGAGACCGAGTCCATGACTGCATCCACGGCAACACCCGAAAGCACTTTCTGTTCATCTAAAGAGATTCCAAGTTTGTTGAAAGTATCCACTAACTCAGGGTCCACTTCATCCATGGAATTGAGCTGTTTTTTCTTTTTGGGAATAGCCAAATAGGTAATATCCTGATAGTCCGGTCTTGGAAATTGAAGATGTCCCCAGGTCGGTTCTTTCAATGTTGTCCAATAGCGATAGGCCTTGAGGCGGAATTCGAGCAGCCATTCGGGTTCTTCTTTTCGTGCGGAAATCATACGGATAATGTCTTCATTGAGCCCTTTGGGAAACTCTTCCACATCAATATTGGATACAAACCCGTATTTGTATTCGTCGTTGGTTATTTCGTCAAGTAGTTTTTTGTCTTTTTCTTCTTTCATAAAATGAGATTGACTTAGTGTTCAAGCAAAAAACGGGAGGCCTCAATACCTGCAACGGCGCCGGATGCGGCGGCTACGATAGCTTGACGATAGTTGGGGTCTTGAACATCGCCGGCGGCGAAGACACCTTCCACATTGGTACGGCAAGTACCTGGTTGGGTGATAATGTATCCCTGTTCGTTCATATCTAATTGGCCTTTGAAAATGTCGGAGACTGGCGTGACGCCGATTGCCTCAAACACGCCATCCACAGGTAGGGTTTGCTCTTCATTGGTCACTACATTCCGAACTTGGAGCCCAGTTACTTTTTTGATGAATCCCTTTTGTTCGCCGATAATATCAACGGGTACGGTGTTCCATACGACTTCGATGTTGGCGGTGTTGAGAAGTTGTTTTTGCAAGGCCATGGTGCCACGGAACTGGTCACGTCTGTGTACGACATATACTTTGGTGCAAAGTTGGGAAAGGTAGAGGGCGTCTTCTAAAGCAGTGTCGCCGCCACCAATGACAACGGTGGTCTTCTGTTTGAAGAAATTGCCGTCGCAGGTTGCGCAAGTGGAAACACCAAAACCGCGGAACTTCTGTTCGCTCGGCATCCCTATCCAGCGTGCGTTGGCACCGGTTGCCACGATGACGGTATCGGCAATGATTTCCTGTTCGTCATTCAACCAACAATGAAAAGGACGGGCGGAAAAATCAACTTTGGTAATCATACCGGAACGCATTTCCGTACCTACGTGCAGGGCTTGATTGCGGATGTCCTCCATAATAACAGGGCCCGATGAACCTTTGGGGTAACCCGGAAAATTTTCCACTTCGTTGGTGATTGTTAATTGACCTCCCGGCTGCATGCCTTCTATCAGCAGCGGTTTGAGGTCGGCGCGAGAGGTGTATATTCCAGCAGTGTAACCAGCTGGCCCAGCGCCAATTATAAGGCATTTTACGTGTTCTGACATATTCTTTATTTTAGGGGCGCAAATTTACATAAAATTTGGTTGGCTTTTCAGCTAAAAAGCTACCTTTATACCAAAATGTATCACTCCTGTTTTTAAGGATAAAGGATTCTTTTTTTGATGTCCCAAGGCATATTCCAAATAGAAAATCCCAGAACGGACCGCTAAATTTACGCCGAGACCGAATCCGAAAGGCGAATCCTTAACATATCGGCCTTCGACTTGCTGCTCGTAGGTGCCACCATCGAAAAAGATGTGTGCGTAGGATTGTTTCCCGAAAAGGAATCGGAGTTCGGTGGAATAGAGTAGGTACGTGGAAGCGCAAAGGTCATTGGTGTTG
>JAZUEE010000312.1:0-34546 GCA_045639985.1 Bacteroidales bacterium | reverse complement strand
GTAAGAGTTTCCTACTTAGGATATGAAGATATTTTGGACACGGTTGTTGTTCGGAGAGATACCACTATTACGAAGCGTTATTCTTTAAAACCATCTTCTACTACGTTAGATGCTGTGCAGATAGTGGGAGAGGGGCAACGGAGAGAGCAGGAAACGCGTACTTCTGTTATTAGCGTGACACCCAAGGATATGAGTAAGATGCCTGCTATTGGCGGTCAACCGGATTTCGCACAATATCTGCAGGTTCTTCCGGGCATTGTTTCAACTGGAGATCAAGGAGGGCAGATTTATGTGCGCGGTGGTACGCCTGTGCAAAATATGCTTTTGCTTGACGGGGTAATTCTGTATAGCCCATTTCACTCTATCGGTATCTTTTCCGTTTTTGATATGGATATTATGAGCAGTGCCGATGTATATACGGGTGGTTTTGGAGCCGAATTCGGAGGTAGAGTTTCATCTGTAATGGATATCAAAACTCGTGATGGCAACAAAAAACGTATATCTGGGAAAGTGGATCTTAGCAATATTCAGTCGCAAATTTTGTTGGAAGGACCGTTGGTGAAGCTTAAAGACGATAGAAAAACATCGCTTAGTTTCATCCTTTCAGGCAAGGGCTCTTATTTGGAACAGGCAACCAAACTTTTTTATCCGTATGTCGGTGAAAAAGGTTTACCATACAATTTCTTGGATTTATATGGCAAACTTACGCTATCCACACAAAACGGTACAAAATTGAATGTGTTTGGTTTCCGTTATGACGATAAAGTTAACTATAGCTCGATTGCAGATTATAATTGGACAAATTGGGGTGTTGGTGCGAATTTCCTGATTGTGCCGGGAAATGTGCCGACCACAATTGAGGGCTCTTTGGCTTATTCAAAATATGATTGCCTATTGGATGACCGGCAGTTCCAACCTAAAAAAAGCTCGATGGATGGATTCACGTTCAATCTCGGATTTAATTATTATCTGGGTAAAAATTTACTGAATGTGGGCATTGAGGCCGTGGGATATAATACGAACTATCTGTATCATACACGACTTGGTTCAGAAGTTAGCTTAGAAGACCATACTACGGATTTGTCCGTATATGCCAAATACAAATATAATTTACGTAACAAACTCCTGATAGAACCGAGTTTCCGTCTGCAATATTACTACTCGCTTGGCGAGGCATCTCCAGAACCAAGATTAGCTGTAAAATACAACATATTGAGAAATCTCAGACTTAAATTGGCGGCAGGACTTTATTCACAAAACATGATTGCGGTGACTTCAGACCAAGATGTGGTCAGTTTGTTTTCGGGATTTCTTTCTTCACCAGTGGCCGGCGCGCTGCTTCCGGAGTATATGCTTAATGGAGGCGATACCATCAAAGGTCGTCTTCAAAAATCCCAACATGTGATTTTAGGTGTTGAATATGAGCCGATTTCACAAATTAGTATTAATGTGGAAGGCTATTTTAAGAATTTTTCACAGCTTATTTCAGCGAATAGATATAAAATGTTTGACTCTGACCCAGAGTTTATTTGGGAAAAAGGAAAAGCGTATGGTGGCGATATTACTTTGAAATATGAAGACAAGGGCTTTTACGTATGGCTTGTATATTCCTTGGGTTGGGTGAAGCGTACTGATGGTGTGGTGGAATATGCGCCTCATTTTGACAGAAGGCATAATATCAATTTGTTGGCATCCTATTCTTTTGGAAAACGCAAATCGTGGCAAGTTGATGCTCGTTGGAATTTTGGAACGGGCTTCCCCTTCACGCAGACGCAGGCCTACTATCCTCATTATAATGCCTCGAATATCAATGATGACTATGTTTCAACAAATGAGGATGTCTATTTTCTGCTGAGTGATTTGAATCAGGCGCGATTGCCCCATTATCATCGTTTGGATATTGGTGCGAAAAAGAAATTCTTTCTCGGGGAAAGAAACACGCTTGAGTTGAGTATCTCTTTCTCTAATGTTTATAATTACAAGAATGTTTTTTACGTAAATCGCACTACAAATGACATTATTTACCAACTTCCCTTCCTTTATTACTTTGGCTTGACTTGGCGCTTTTAAGTGGTATTGGATGGAAGTGATTGATTATTACACAGATAATGCAATAAATATTTTTTTTCAAGAAGTGGAATATTGAATAGAAAAAAGTGTATTTTTGCCGCGTTCAAACAACGAACGGATCGGTAGTTCAGTTTGGTTAGAATACATGCCTGTCACGCATGGGGTCGCGAGTTCGTGTCTCGTCCGGTCCGCCAAAAGAGAAGATGAAAATCTTCTCTTTTTTTGTGCCCAAGAATCAGACTTTTTATGTACGTTTGCGCCCCTTAAAAACTATACTGTATATGAAAGCACGTGTAAGCATTATTATGGGCAGCACTTCTGATCTTCCTGTTATGGAAGCTGCCTTCAAATTTTTAGAAAATAACGAAATTCCTTTTGAAGTTTTGGCTTTGTCTGCGCATCGTACGCCCGATGAGGTTGCGGAATATGCCAAGAATGCACACACCCGTGGCATTGAAGTCATCATCGCTGGTGCTGGTATGGCCGCGCATCTTCCCGGCGTGATTGCCGCTATGACTCCGCTGCCAGTGATTGGCGTGCCCATCAAGTCTTCCCTCGATGGTATGGATGCCGCCCTCGCTATGCTCCAAATGCCTCCCGGAATTCCTGTGGCTACAGTAGCTATCAATGGTGCGCAAAACGCTGCCATCCTCGCTATGCAGATTATGGCCAACGGTGATGCTACATTGATGCAAAAAGTTATTGCCCACAAACAGGGCCTTAAACAGAAAATCGTCAAAGCTAACGACGAACTTTCCAAACTGGAAGGATACAAGTTCAAAGTATAGTAGAGACGGTGCACCGCACCGTCTCAAACGCATATTATGAATTTGTATTATGAAGACGGTGCAGTGCACCGTCTCTACAGGCAATGCATTACGTATAAATTGAATTTTAATGTTTTCTGATAAATCGCAATATTCCGCGGGTATCGTCTTTGCCGTGGTGGCTTCGGTCATTTTCGGTCTGATACCTTTGTTCTCTGTACCGCTGATGGAAGCGGGACTGCGGGTTTCAAATGTGGTGTGCTATCGCTTTGCCTTCTCTACAATTGCAATGGCTGTGGTGATGGCGGTCCGTCATATTCCGCTGAAAGTGTCCTTGCGGGAGTACGGCGCGTTGTTGATGCTCTCGTTTTTCTATGCTATGACGGCCCTGCTGCTTACGGCATCGTATCAGTATATTCCCACGGGCATTGCCACTACCATCCATTTCCTGTATCCTGTGTGGGTCACGCTGCTGACCATCGTGTTGTTTAAGGAAAAAGTCTCCAAACCGACCATTGTGGCGATGGTTTGCGCAATCGGTGGTGTGGCGATGCTGTCGCTGTCGGGTTCTGAAACGACTAATATTAGCGGGAAAGGTCTCGCCATCGTGTTGGGCACGGTTGTCGCGTATGGCTCCTATCTGGCCTGCCTGCCCAAGACTGTAGTGAAAAATATGAATGGCCTGAAGGTTACCTTCTGGCTGATGCTGAACTGCACGCTGATATTTGCATTGAATATTATAGTAAGGGACGGCTTTTCGGGATTCCAAGCTGTACCGAGCGGCCATTCTTGGATTAATTTGTTGCTTGTCTCTCTATTGCCGACGTTGGTTTCCAATCTCACGCTTATTCAGGCAGTTCGCCGCATAGGTGCCACCGCCACCTCTGTGATGGGCAGTCTGGAGCCACTGACCGCCGTCATCATCGGCTTACTCGTTTTTCACGAACATTGCACCCCCTTGCAGTTCGTCGGCATCGTAGTGGTTATCAGCGCTGTGGCGCTGCTGATTTTCACCAAAGGAAGAAAATAGATGCCTATGGCATTGACAATTTGAACCCCATAACAACGTTCGCACGACATCCTTATGTATAAAATCCTCTTTGTTTGTCACGGCAACATCTGCCGAAGCCCGATGGCTGAATTTGTGATGAAATATATCGTCGAAGAACATGGCCTCTCCGACCAGTTCGAAATCGCTTCGGCAGCCACCTCCACAGAGGAACTTGGTAACCCCATCTATCCGCCTGCCCGCCGCAAACTCGCGGAGCACGGCATTCGCTGCGACGGCAAAACCGCCCGCCAGATGACCCGCGCCGACTATCGGCATTACGACCACATTATTGCAATGGACCGCAACAACCTCCGCAATCTCAAGCGCCTCATCGGAGAGGACATTGACGGGAAAATCTCCCTGCTGATGGATTACACCGACCGCCCCGGCAACGTGGCTGACCCCTGGTACACCGGCGATTTCGAAGCCACCTGGTGCGATGTCCTCGAAGGATGCACAAAATTATTGGAAACTTTGTAAAACCGCCTACCGCTTGCGGATGAGGACTAGATAATTGTTGCTGTTGCTTTGATTCAGTTCCTGCCAACGCTCGATATCTTCTATCATTTCGGTGTGGGCAAATAGCATAACGGACCGCGCAGATGCCTCTTTGTGTAGTAGGTGGTTAATGTATTCGCTCCTCTTCGGGGATAGATATTCTGATTTTTCTTCCATATAATATTCGTATATCCACAAATGAGCTTCAACATCTTCTGCCGCATTGAATTTATGCAGTATGGAGGTCAGCATCAGACTGTCTTCGGTGCGTAGGTGCTTCTTGGCCAAATCAAATTGGAGTGGGATCATCAGCGTGTCTTCGTTTTGAAAGGCAACAGGTGGCTGGTATGATTCCCGAATATCACAGTAACATAAGGAAGAAGAACTGCTATCCTCTTTTTCAGGACATTGGAAGGTGATGGGTACCTGGAAATAAATGCGTACGGGCTTACCCATAGCGGTTCCTGGCTTCCAGTAGCCGCTGGTGCTCTTTACGCCACGTACGGCTTCCGCATCTAATAGTCGGTGCATGCCGGATTTTACAGTAACGGTCTTCACACCGCCGTCTTTTTCAACTACAAACTCCACCAGTACTGTGCCACAGATACCTGCTTCCCGGGCGCTGTCGGGGTATTGGATAACGTTGGACAGGTAGCAGTTCAAACATTCGGCTCCGCCTAAAAATTCAGGCGTCGTCGCATCAAACCTTTTATAGTAATCATCGTTCGAGTCTTCCCAGCGAGTCTCCTCAGGGGCAGTTTTTTCTTGAACTTTAGTATTTTTCTGTTTGATTTTTTGGGCATCCACCTGGAATCCCATCAAGATAAGGAATAGGAATCCCCAGATAAAGGTTTTGGTCATAACGATAGTTTCTAATAGTGCGGCAAAGATAGGACTTTTTGGAGTTTAAGGTTTAAAGGAACTGCTCAAGGCACATCATTTGTCTTCAAATCTTCACAATCACGGCATACGTGACGTACGGGTACTGATTCAGCACTTTCAAATAGCGTTTCTCATATTTGCAGTTGCCTTTGATTTCTCCGAAACCTGCGTAATGTGTGACAACCATTGCGGCGCGTGGAGCATATTGCTGAACCATCCGATTGATGTACTCGGGAGGGTAGTAGTAGTCTCGATTTGGGAAGTCAAATCCTCGATATGTATATATATGAACGATTATGTCTTCATCTGGTCCCAGTTGTTTTAAAACACGGATAAACGCCGTACTGTCCGAATCCGAAAGAGCTGTTAGGGTACTGTTAAAACGTAAAGGAAGAAGAATGGTGTCACTGCTTTGGAATGGAGATCGAAATGTGTAACCTCCCCAAGAATGCATTGAGCAGTCGCAAATCCTTTTCGACAAAATGGAATCCGTATCATTGGAACATTGAAACCGCACGGGAACATTGAACCAGTGTCTCTTTTTTTCATCAAACTCCCTCGCGGGTTTCCACATTCCGGATGTGCGTTTCACGCCGCGCACAGCTTCCGCGTCCAGCATTGGATGAACTTTTTGTTTGGCTTCGGCTATTTCTACTGTGCCGTCTTTCTCCACGCAAAAATTAACGATGACGGTGCCGCAGATTCCCGCTCTCTTGGCACTGTCGGGATAGTGTATGAAAGAAGATAAGAAACAATTCAAGCAAGGCCCTCCGTCTAAAAATTCGGGATCGTCGTATTCAAAATGATCTATAACAAGGTTTCCTTGCTTCATCTGTCGTTTCTCCCATCTTTCATTCTGACGAGTCAGCCGCGTTTCCAAGATGGCCTGCTTTTTCATAATCCGTTGGATTTCCGGCGGCTCCTGCATTGGCTGGGCAAGCAACTCTCCCAACGTGAAAGAAAACAAAAAGCAAAACAGACATACTATCTTTTTCATTGTCACTGAAATTGAGTCGGCAAAGATAGGACTTTTTGGAGTTTAAGGTTTAAGGTTCAAAGTTTAAAGGGACAAGTGAGGATGAGAAGTCTGTTGGTAAGATAAAATTTGATACAAATAATCTGCTTTCTATCAGTATATTACAAAGATATTTTTAGAATTGCACGAAAATGTATGCAATTTTCTATTAAAATTGCATTGTTTGTAGTGCAATTTTATTATTTTTGCCTCCGGTAAACAAATAACTATCTTATGCAAAGTCTTTTAAATTCTTATCGAATATTGCTGGAACTGACGCCAATGTCCTTTTTTAGAAATTTTCATTCAGAAATCAATTGGGACAATCGTCTTATTGGAATCTTAGGGGCAAAAGGTGTAGGCAAATCAACTTTGATTTTGCAGCATATCAAACAGATGGATAGCAGAGATGAGAGCCTTTATGTGCAAGCAGATGACTGGTATTTTTCTTCTCATAGATTATTTGATTTGGCTTATGACTTTTTTAAAAAGGGAGGCAAGTATCTATATATTGATGAAATACACAAATATAGAGGATGGTCATTTGAAATTAAGCAGATATACGATCAACTGCCATTATTAAAAGTCGTTTATTCTGGAAGTTCCATTTTGGATTTAGATAAAGGTGGTGCTGATTTGAGTCGGCGCACTATTGAATACATTATGCCTGGACTTTCTTTTAGGGAGTATCTCAATTTGGCAAATGGATGGAATTTAAGAAAAGCCACCTTGAACGAGATTCTGCAAGGAAAAGTTGACTTCCCTTTTGAAAAGGAACGGCCCCTGAAATATTTCAAAGATTACCAAAAAAGTGGATATTATCCTTTTTTTATGGAACCTGAATATCAACTTCGGTTAAGGCGTGTCATTATGACTTCTGTAGAACAGGATATTCCAAAATATGCAGAAATGTCGCTCGCAGCGGCCAGTAATTTGAAAAAACTGATGTATATTTTAGCACAAAATGTTCCCTATAAGCCGAATTACTCAGAATTAGAACGCGATTTGGGTATCAGTAGGAATATTTTGCCTGATTATATCGGTTACTTGGAAAAATCCAAAATGATCAACGTGCTTAAAGAGAAGGCAAATGGCATCAAAATCTTGCAGAAAGTTGAAAAACTATACTTGAACAATCCAAATATGGCATACGCATTGTCGGAAGCGGAACCTAACATCGGAAATGTTCGTGAGACACTCTTCTTCACTTTGATGAAGGAAAAATTCAACGTAACGGCATCTCCTATTTCTGATTTTGAAATTGATGGGAAAACTTTTGAGGTCGGAGGAAAAAACAAAAAGAAAAAACAAATAAAAAAAGCACAGGATGGTTATATTGTGAAAGACGATATTGAGTATGCCTTTGAAAATGTCATCCCGCTTTGGATGTTCGGTTTCATCTACTAATCTACCTATTCTTACAAAATATTTCAAAAAATAGTACTTTGTATTGCAAGGTACTAAAATTTTTGTATTTTTGCCGCGTCAAAAAAATAGTGGCCGGACGCAATTTATTGCGTCCCTACATTAAACCTTAAACCATTACATACAAGTACGCCCCTTTATTAACCGAGTAATTATACTTGAAACCTGAATCCTGAAACCTGAAACCTAATCCCCCGCTTATGCCTACAAATACCGACAACGTCAAATCGCAGATGCGAAAAGGAATTTTGGAATACTGCATTCTGCTCATCATCAGCAAAAAGCCATCCTACGTTTCCGACATCATCACGGAACTGAAGAACGCACACCTCATTGTGGTGGAGGGCACGCTTTATCCGTTGCTGTCGCGATTGAAAAACGGCGGACTGCTTGCCTACCAGTGGCAGGAGTCGGTGCAGGGCCCCCCGCGCAAATACTACGAACTCACCGACGAGGGCCGCTCCTTCCTCGCCGAACTTGACGGCGCCTGGAACGAAGTGAACCAAACGGTCACGGCCATAAAGGAGTTTAATATTTAATTTTACAATACTATGAAAAGAACCCTTACCATCAACCTGAACGGCTTTGTCTTCAATATCGATGAAGACGCCTATCAAACCTTGAACCAATATTTGGAAGACCTCGGCCGGCACTTTGCGGCGGACGAGAAAGAGGAAATCCTCAAGGACATCGAAGCCCGCGTGGCGGAGCTGTTCTCTGAAAAATTAGTGAACCGCAACGTTGTAGAGATGAAGGACGTACGGGAAGTCATTGAGCAACTGGGTCAGCCCAGCCAGTTTGAGGACGAAAGTGGCGCGCAGTCGGAGGCACAGTCTGCCGAGCCGCAACAGCCCTTTACGGCTGGCGAGCGTCGCAAATCCCGCAAACTCTACCGAGATACGGCCAACAAGAAAATCGGCGGCGTGGCTGCCGGCGTGGCCGTCTATATGGACTGGGATCCGACCGTGGTGCGCATCCTCTTTCTGCTGATTATGCTGTTCAGCTTGGGTTGGACCATTTTCATCTACATCCTGATGTGGATTTTCATTCCGGAGGCCAACTCCGTAGCCCAACGCTTAGAGATGCAGGGCGTGGAACCCACCGCAGAAAACATCGGCAGTTATGCTGTCAACAATGAAACACCCATTGCAAGCACGCCGAGTCCGTTAGCCAAAATACTCAAAGTCATAGCCATCGTTGTATTGAGCTTTATCGGAATCGGCCTGTTTGCTTCTGTGATGGGTGTGCTCATTGCCACCATTATGCTGGTGTTCCACTTGCTGCCTATTGCCGTCGGCATCAACGAAATCCTTCTTTTGACCAGCATCGGAGTATTTTTGATAGTTCCCGCCATTGCCATTGTGATGTTCTGTGTCTATTTGGTGAGCAATCGCAAGCCGCGTCACAAATGGGCTGCCTGGGTGTTGTTCGGCCTTTGGCTGGCCAGTATCGTCGGAATGTCCATCACCTGCGTAAACGCCTACAATCACCGCAATCGCTGGGATGGTGAGGAAATCCAGAATGCGTTGCTGAAATATTGGGACGATGACGATGAGGATTACGATGAGCAGTATTATTCCAACGAGGACCGAAACAGCGGTGATTTTCGCGCTATTGATGCCGAAGAGGCCGTAACGGTCAAGTTTATGCAGGGCGACAGCACTTCCGTGGAAGTCAAGGCTCCACAAAGCAAAATCGCCAATGTTCGCACCGACATCCGCAACGGCGTGCTCTACATCCGCAATGAAAACCCAAATATGAAAGGCAACCAGCGCATCATAGTGTGCGTCACGGCTCCGCAACTGGACAAAATCAAGATGTCGGAGGCGTGCAACTTTGAGTGCGAGAGCGATGTTAACTTCCCGAAATTGGAAATACAGGTGGAAGAAGCTTCGCGTGTGAAACTTGCGGGCAAAATTGACACGTTGAACGTTCGTGCCGAGGAGGCCGCCCACGCCGACTTGGAGGATGTCACTGCCGATATGGCTACCATTCGAGCCGAAGAGGCATCTCATGTGGCTATGGGCACCGCCCGCGAGTTGCGCATCCAAACCGCCGAAGCCAGCGCTGTGACTTACAAGGGCACGCCGCAACTGCTCCGGAAAAGCAGCAGCGAGTTCTCCGTGGTGACTAACAGGAAATAGGAGTTTTAGAAAAAGGAAGAAATCTTACAGTTATTGATTAATGGCTTGCCAACCAATATCCGAACGACTGAATAATTCAGGGCATTCTATGGTTGAAACACCTTGATAGGCATCCTTTTGGGCTTCCTGTAAGGTGTTGCCTTGGCCAACAACGAATAAAACTCTTCCACCATTGGAAAGCCATTTGCCATTTTCAAATTTTGTACCCATGTGAAATACCAACTGCTTGACTTCATCCAAGTGGTGAATTTCAAAACCTTTACCATATTTTCCAGGGTATCCATTAGCAGCCAATACGACACCGAGGAAGGATTTGTCATAAAATTCTGGCTTCACATCTTTATGGTTCAATACGTCAAGTGTCAATTGTAGAAAGTCACTCTTCAATTTGGGCAATACGACCTCTGTTTCAGGGTCTCCGAAACGAGCGTTGAATTCAATAACCTTGGGACCGTCTTTCGTCAACATTAAGCCACCATAAAGGATACCGCAGAAAGAGCAGTTTTCTTTTACCAAAGCGGCGGCTGTTGGTTTCATGATATGTTCCACTGCCCAGTCGATTTGTTCTTGAGGAATGACGGGAACAGGAGAATAGGCACCCATACCACCGGTATTCGGGCCCTTGTCGCCATCGAAGGCACGTTTATGGTCTTGTGCAATAACCAAAGGTATGACTTGTTCTCCATTGACCATTGTCAAGAGGGAAAATTCAGGCCCTTGGAGAAACTCTTCCATTACCACTTTTCCTTTTCCGAATCGGTTGTCCAGCAACATATCTTTCAAAGCATCATCTGCTTCTTTAACGGACATGGCCACTACAACGCCCTTGCCAGCGGCTAAGCCATCATATTTGATGACTATGGGAGCACCTACTTCATCCAAATAGGATTTGGCTTCTTCATAATTTTCAAAGGTGCGGAATTGGGCGGTTGGAATATTATATTTGAGCATCAGTTCTTTGGCGAATTGCTTGCTGCCCTCAATTTGTGCGGCTTCTTTGGATGGGGCAAAAACGTTAAGTCCTGCCTGTTGAAAAGCATTGGCAATACCGTTAATTAAGGCGGCTTCGGGGCCAACAATCGTTAAATCTATTTGTTGCTTTAATGCAAACTGGAGTAATTCATCGGTGTTGTTTTCGTCAATAGGGACTAATTCAACAGGTACATTTTGAATGGTTCGCATTCCGTCATTACCGGGAGCGATGAATAGTTGAGGTTTAAGAGGAGATTGTGCCATTTTCCAGGCGATAGCGTGTTCGCGGCCTCCACGGCCAATAATTAAAACTTTCATTCTTCTTTTTTAGTTATTACATATCCATTATAGCGATTCATTACGTCTTGGACATAATTTACGGTGTGTTTGCCAGGATAATATCCGCAATTGACAACGGGGTCGCTATAGTATTCTCTGTGGGATTTCAAAATAAGATAATGGGAAACACCCTCCCAATGCTGGTAGTCTCCATTATACTTTTTAGCCAAAGCGATGGCATCCAAAATATGTCCGGGTCCTGCATTATAGGCCCCTGCCACAAAATAGTAGATTTCGGTAGAGTCAACTTTGTCTTTAAAGATTTTATACAAGAAGGAAATGTATTTGGCACCAGCCCAAATTTGTTCTTCCACGGAAGAGGTGTCCGTAATACCATAACTTTCACGCGTGCTGGGCATCATTTGCATAATTCCGAAACTTCCGCCAAAACCAAGAACGTCAGAAGAGAAGTTAGATTCCTGGTAAATAATGGAAGACATGAATCGCCAATCTATATTGCGTCGTGAGCAGGCCGCTTTCAAACATTTATCATACGAGGAAATCTTATTTCTTTTGGCTCCAAAGGAGTGTTGAATGATATAGGAATGTCGAGATAGATATCGATTGCACAATTTTTCGTATTTTGGCGATGTCTTGAATTTGACGAGCCATTGGTTGATTTCTTTATTAAGTGCTTCATTTTTACTATTCAACACCCAAGTGCGGGGGAAATTTTCTCCGACACGAGGCCCGAGTACGAGATCTTTATAGAAAGGCAGTATGGTAATGGCTACGTTGTAATTGCAAACCGCATAGTCAATAAGGGTATCTTCCAACATTTCAATCAAATCTTCAACCGTGGCATCCAAATCATGTTTGAGAATCCATGATCCGTAATTGCTTAAATCCTTAAAATCAATTTGGTTGGCGAATTTGGATGAGGCATGGACGATACGAGTTTTGTTAGAGTCCAAAATCGTGCCTTTCCGCATAATCAATACCGGATATGTAAAAGAATGTGGCTCTGATTCGGTGATGTATTCTGGGGAAAACATGGCTTTATCAAAATCAAAGCCAACGATGTCATATTCATTGGAAAAGCATTTTAGGAAGGCCTTGTCGGCATCATTTTCAATGAATATTTCAACGGGCCGATTCAAATCTTTCCCCATTTGTTTGATGAGGTCATATTGGTAGCCGATAACTGAACCTTGGTAAACAAAGTAATCGGCCGCATGATAAAAAATTAATGCTTTAAGGGTATCACTATGTTCTGGCTCCTTTTTTTCCAATCGGAGTTTTTCTTTAATTGGCACATAGTTAATCCTTCCATGTGATACAATCAGTACACATAGTAATAAGGTTGCTATTGCCAAGAAAAGGTAGCTATAATATTTTTTTTTCAAGACATAGAAATTAGCATCATTTCATCAATGTCAACGAATGAGTGCTTTTAGAAATGGAAGTAAGAGAGTGATGCAAATAAATAATTATTGTTGTGATTGCATGGTGAGAATTGTTTTCTCCGTCATTTCACCTTCATTGAGTTGAACTTGGGCTGTACCGGTATAATAGATGGAGTCAATAGTTCCATCAGCTAAATGGACAGTATCATAACCGGACACGTTAACGTCTAAAAGTGCGGGATAATTGAAAGTGATAATGCAAACACCTTGGGCATCAGAGATGGTATCCCGTTTGGCATAATTGGCGCTTGGTCTGCTTCCGTAATAATCTCTGCCGACAACGATATGTGCATTCATTAGAGCCCCCAATGTATCCACGCCGTTGTAGCGCATACAGACTATTTTCATTTTGCAGCTATGGTCTCTTTGGCAATCTGTCAATAAGAAGGCAGTGCAGAGAGTCAAAAGCATGACAGGTATAAATAATTTGATTTTTTTCATATCTGTTGAAATTTTGAACAAACAAGGCGCAAAAGTAAAAAAAAATATTAAAAACGATACATCTTTCAAGAATAGCTTCCACAATTGAAAGTTAACAACTGAAGATTTTTTATTGTGTCAAATTAAGTGTGATGGCGATACCCGTCTCAAAATTCATATTGTTGTATTGGTTGGTAATTTTTGGACGGTTGATTGTATGGTCGTAGTAGAATTTGATACCCACAAGTTGGCTGAACTGATATTCGGCTGCCACGTTGATGGTGGCGGTAAGCATACCTGAAGATACTTGGTCAACTTCTTCTTGGATTTTTCGCAAAATGGTTTGATTATTCTTTATCCCGACACCAGCTGTAAGATTCAAATCGCTGACAAATTGTCTTTTTACACCGGAGAAAATAAGTCCGATTTTCAAATCTTTAAAACGATATCCTCCGGAAACAGCCAATTCCATGGAGGATGTTTCCGTTATCTGGTTGTTGGCAAAACTCAAGGCAACATTTCGAGATTGTTTGTATTCGACTTTAAGCAGCATACTATTTTTGAGTGTCATGTCAAAGCCGATTAATGGTCCGAATTGTTCGGAAAGTGCTATTTGGTTTAATTCATTTTCAGGAATAAAGTCACCTAAAGTGTTCAGAGCTGAATGGTCGCTTTGATAGTTGACGTTGGTGGAATATCCGCCCACTTGATAGGTACAAGAATAATTATGTACGATGGAAAGACTTTGGAATACTTTATCCACTCCTTTAATTTTGGAAAAACCGTTGTAGTTGAGACGCCAATTGGGCAATGGGATTTTCAAGAAAGGAGAAGAAATGTCCATTTTAGAAGCATCTTTACCCAAATAGGAAGCAAAGAAAGCACCCATCAATACATCTTGTGATACTTGGCTATAACCGGTAGGATATCCATTTTCATCTACACCGCCAGTGTAGTTTGGATTGGCTTCTGCCAGTCTATGGGCAACTTCTGCACGAGCAGTTTTGAAATCTTCAAATAGATCATCATAATTGGAGAAGAAATTCTTAAGACCGCAATAGGTCATACTGAAAGAGCCGGTCCTTTGTGGAGTATAATGATGGACAACCCCTTCGTTATCCACATGGAAATATTCGGAGAAGTTTTCCGTAAAATTGCGATTGGCGGTAACATCAATACGAAAGTCTTTAAATGGTTCAATTGTTGCTCGGAGATTGATAACCTCATTTCGCGTGCGCTGATAAGCGGTATTCATAAGGGAGTCTGTCGTTAACCAATGATTATTGGCCGCGATAGATTGTATATCGGGTTGCCCACCGAAAACAAACAGGAATCCGGGAGACTTATCTCTAAAATCAATTCCAAACAGATTTGGTCTTCCCATATAACCTGGCAAAGTGGTACCATTTCCGACAGAATAGTTTCCTGAAATATTACGCACCAGCATTAACACGCGAAGTGTTCCATCCAAAATCATTTTGCCGTAATTGGGCTTTTCTGCTAAAGAGTCTTGTTCATTTTCACCTTTCTTTCCCTTCTTTTTGGGTCCATCATCATCTTTATCAAAACGACTTTTATCTTTTTCGGATTTAGCATTCTTGTTTCTCCGATTATTACCTTGGTTGACTTTCTTCAAATAGGGGACGTTATTATATAATGTCACCATATTCAACGTTCCGTTGGCTTGGATGGAGTTGGAGTTTTGGATAGTGTTTCCTAAGTATGCAAGCGAAAGTGCGGAAGCAGTATAAAGATAATTGGAAGTATAACGGACATTGGCATTTACCCAATTGAAGAGTGGAATTTTGTTGATAGGAACCTGGTATGTCGCACTGAAAGTTTGACGAAAATCGGTAGTTCTACCGCCACGTCCCAAGCAGTGCCAAACAGAATCTTTTTTCACTCTGGTGTCAATGCGGCCGTCTGGCTCATCGATGCGGGCAGAAGCATCGGCTCTGTATTCCAATTTTAAGCTTTGGAAAATATCCCAATTGACAGCATAGTTTCGAGTCCAATCGAATGCTTTTACGAAACTGGTATCAACAATAATATTGCCTTGACTTTTGGGTCGATATTTGAATTCCTGCAATTCCCGTCGGAGAGAGGTCCGAATGGTCACATTTTTAGGCAATGGGGTGATATTGAAATCGCGAAACAGTTGTAACCATTTTGATTTCATCCATTTAACTTTGGAAAATGGTCTGTAGTTTTTAGGGTTGGTACTAAAGGTATAGCCGATTTCCCCGTCATGGATAAATTCATTGTTCAATTCCAAATCTGGGTCGCGTTGAATGAGTTCTGAGTATGAATAGGAGAGATCAAAGTTTTCAATATCCCAAGGGTGCATTTTAAGACTTCCGCCGTCAAGATTTCGTTCTTTGCGGACATTCATAATGTTGACGTTCTGCCGTTGTGTGAAAGTATTCGTCAGATGGCGGAGAGAGTCTCTCTCGCCTTTTGTATCATAGGATGCAATATCTTCTTTTAATTTGACATCGGGGTTCAGTGGATTATATTCTGGAGTGGCTACACCGAGAGAGTAATCGTAGTGGATAGGGATTTTAATATTCCATTTCTCTGGGAAAAGGATTTTTCCACCATCGATATTGGTAGCGATATCCAGGTTGTATTTGGTATCCATGGAGCGTTGCGTGACAGATTGCTCGATGCTTCCAAATCCGGGAGTCATGTACGTTCCAGAAACGGTAAGGTCGCCCACATCCGCTAAATTCAGTCGAGCACGAAGTGTGGCTGCAAATCCCTGCTTATCGTCAAAACCGCATAGCCGCAATTCGTTAATCCACATTTCAACCGATTTTGGCAACATGTCGTCATCGTCGTTCACGGTCTTCTTTTTAGGATTGCGAACACCAATCATAATAGTGGTCACATCGCTTAGGTTTGGAACGCCGACCACGGTTATACGGTTGTTGTCATCCATGTATTTGGTATAAGGAACCATATTGCCGGAGTGTTGCCCATGGCGTACGGCCATATTACGTTCCTGTTTCAAGGCAACCAAAGAGTCCAAATAGATAAACATTCTGTTGGCTTCGGGCCAAATTGCATTGGTGTCCTTTCCAACACCCCAAGGAGTGATTTCTATCGGCATTTCGTATTCATAATAGTTCTCCGTAAAGTCGGAGCCCAAACGAATGAAAGCAGTTATATCACCTTGGCGGAGGTCTCCGCTACTGAAGACGTCTTCCGCATGAATGAACATTTGAAGGTTGTTGAATTGTCGTAAATCGTAGGAAGTACTTTTATATACGGCACGGGCATCGCCATCGGGAAGGTCCACCACTTTCATGGTAAGGGCTTGTTCGTTGATTTGATATACTTGCGTACCGTATGCTTCTTCACGCTTAATACCAGGAGGTAAGAGGTAAGGTATCGGTGTTCTGTTTGCATTTTCCTCATAGCTGACTGTTCCAACGTAGAAAGAACCTTCTCCATCGCCTTGTGTTGGGGAATAATCACCTTCTTCCTGTAAGCTTAAGTTGTACGTACGCCAGTCACCACGTACCAATTCAAATGTGGCAAAACGGCAAATGATGGGCTCTTCAAAACCACGTAAGAACATACGGAGGAAACGAATGGAGTTAAATCCCGACATTCCATTAATTACTTTGTCAGGGTTGTGGATAGGAATACGGAACTGATACCATTTTGTGGTAGGACGAGTGCCGTCAGGGAGTGGATCTGGCACAGCTTCATAAATATCATTGATGTAATTTTCACCTACTACCATGTTTTCGGGAGAGAGGGAAATCACATATTGATAATATCGTTCATCCTCACTAAGTGTGTTATCATTATTCATATCTTCCAAGTTGGGTAAGGAAGTTGCTGAAGTGGGGTAGGATTCAGGACTTTGGGTGTCGGTGGGGGAGTTTCCTTCCGCGTTGTTGAAATATTTGTAGCGCTCTACAACTTTCATGTCTGCTTCATCATAGTCTGTGCCTCTAAAATAGTGATAGTCGTCGGCAGAAGGGTCGTTATAGGCATTGATGTATGCTTGAGAAGATTGTCCAAATTCTGCTGCCACCAAGTCCAAATAAGTTTCTTGGAAATGGGAACGTTCTCTTTCATCGCTCAAACCGTCGTAACCCACATCTTGAAATTGTCGCGAAGCGGGGTCATTATCAAAAGCATTTACAATCAATTGAACGGTAGGGACTCGACCCCAGACGGTGAAATCAACACCTTCATCGCTACCATCGGCAGGTAATCCGTTTTCAAAGAATTTGACCCCATCGCGAAGAATATCTTCTGAAATGTCACCTAAGTTGAAATAGAGTTTACCGCCGCGATGCTCAGGATTTTCAATGAAGGGATCCATCATCCAAAACTCGATGTATTCGTAATTGGAGGATTCGAAATCAGTATTGTCGAATTTACGCATAATACCACCCCATCGGGTATCGGGATCTCGCAAAGTACCATCTTCATTTAATCCTCGGGATACGCCTTCCATACCTTTTACATCGTAATTGTATGGTCCTCTTTCTGAAGGATAGTAAGCTAAATTGAAGACCGTCATGTAAGTTGTAAGTTCTGTTCCGGATTGTTCTTTATAGGGGAACAACTCAGGTTCATAGACGGCGCGTGAGTAGGGTTGGGAGATATCTTCAGCAGTAATGTTGGAAGGAGTTGCGTTGTTATGATTATAAAACAGAGGGTCAATGATATACCATGCAAGTTTGGCGCGGTTGAAGCCATACGAAAGTAGTTTTCGTTTGTCGTCCGTTATGGACGTGTTTAGAGCTTCAGGGAATAATTCCGGCTGACCTTGAGGTGTGGACGCTAATACCCAATTGGCCATCGTCATCAAATCAATCGTGGATTTGGAGGTCTCAAAGTCGTCAATATAGGTGGTTCCGGATTTACCAATCTGTTTGTTGTGTCCGGGAATGAAATGGGCAAATTCACCTTCCAAATTCAAGTTGGATTGAGTCGTCGTACTATGGAAAGTGATTTTATCGATAACTTTTGTGATGAATGGGATTTCAGTCTTATAGGCAAAATTCATACCCCATACGACGTTGTTGATAGGTTCGTCACCATAGTTGACTTTATTGGTAATGGGGCGTTCTTTGAGGTTCAAAATCGTAGCTCCAATGTTGAAGTCTTTGGAAAACACATAATCGAAGTTTGCTCCAAACATCATTTGATCTTTAGCTGCAAATTCGTTGTCATTTTCAATGGAGATGGAAATAGGTGTTCCCGAACTCAACACTCCTTGATTGATAATGGTTAGGGTACCCATGTCGTAGTTGACAGTGTAGTCAACGTTTTCTGTCAAGGTGATACCGCCCGCAGTTACTTTAACAGAACCTTGAGCCAAATTGGTTGTATTAAAGTGATATTCGGAGCCGTATGAAGATTGATAACTACCTTCCAAATAGAATTTGTTCTTATTGGTAATTTGTTGAGCCATGGTCTTTGTCATCGTATATAACGAGTCGAAAGCATACATGTCAGCGAGTTCTTGTTCGTTTTCTGGGAAGAGTGCGCGTAAATCCTTGCCGAAAGGTTCAATGGTTGGAAAATAAATTCGTCCGTTATTGGCATTGATGGTTCCACCCGTAGTGGCAGCACCATCAATAAAGTCGAAGATTCCATCCGGAGTCGGATCTTGCTGTTGGTTCAATCGGTCGAGTCCCATTAATCGAATCAACGGAATGCCTTTCAGGGAACCTTGCGTGAAAAATCCGTTGGCAATACCATCTGCATCGCCCTTGTAAAGTACATTCAATCTGAATTTTTCAGGAGAAACCTGATAGGCGGAAAGATTGTACACGTTTTTCATCATCAATTTCCACAAGGGAGATTTTGTGTCAAGATTTGTACTCTTCAACAACTTCACCCGGATACAGTTTGGGGCGGCTACTTCATTGGAAAATTCACCGACTTGGTATATTTTGTCATCACCAATAACCGTATATTGGAAAGCGACGGCCAGCACTTGGTCCGAGTTCAAAGCAGAGTTCAGGGTGATAAAACCCAGTTTTGGGTTGAAGGTGTATTCGCTGGGAGACAGTAATCGGGCGCTTTCAACTTTTTCATAGTTCGAACCGGCTTTCATTCCCAATGCGTGTAAATTGTTGGAAACGCTGGAAATATCGCGAATTACGGACGAGTCAATCAAAGTGGTTAAATTGTTGATGTCGTTGTCCGGATATATTCTTCCATAAGCAGGATTGTAGGAAAAACCACTAAATTCAGGGCTGCTTTCACCAAGGTCGGTAAAGGCCACGATATTACGGTTATCTGTGGTGGCTGCGCCAATCGTAGTACGCCAAACTTCGATTTTGGTAATGACAATGGGTGACCCCACCAAAGGTAATGTGCTTAAATATTCGTTATAATGGTCACGGAAAAATTGGCTGATGAAAAAGTGTCTGTTTTCTTCATATTCGTCTGCCTTGAAGTAGTAGTCTTGTTGTTCGGCACCACCTGTGATAGTAATGGTTTCGGATGTGCTGTTCTTTTGGGAAGCTACAGCGGTTACGGTCAAATTACCGAATTTCAATTGCGTTTTGACACCAAACAGACTCTGACTACCTGTAATAAGTGTGCTATTTAACGGCAATGTCACATTGCCGAATTCCAACAATTGGAGTATTTCGTCTTCCTTGCCGGCATACTTCAATTTGATTTTGTCCATGTTATTATCCAACTTGAGCTCATCCGTTGTATAATTTAAGTTGAAATCGATTTTATCACCGATTTTGGCTATTAAATTCAATTGGATATCTTCGTTAAAATCGAATTGGATGGTTCTTCTTTGTTTTTCAGGCAAGGTAAGGTTGTCGATTTGATTATATTTGACACCGAATTTTAATTCCATGCTTCCGGCAGGTCGGATGTCAATCGTGTTGCTTCCAAAGATGCTTTCAAAAATATCTCCTCCGATATGGAGTTGTGGAATCATCCCGCCGCCCTTACGATTTCCTCCTGTATAGGATGATGAACTATGGGAGTACCAATAGTCATCGATACTTTGACGTAAATCATAATTGATATACTCATTAACATCCATATAGGCACCTGGCCCAAAAGGTGTGTTGCCAGTCTTATATTGGAAATTATAAGTGTTTGTTTCCGGATCATACTCAATAACCGTACCCATTCCTGGAGGATCTTTCAACCAAAATGGACTGCTGTATGAATTATTGAGGGGATTGTTGTCTGGTTGTGGAAGATTGCTGGGAGGGTTTGTGTCGGGAGGAAAAATATCTATCGGTTGCGTGAAATACTCTGATGGTACTGTTGTAGGAAGGGACACGTTTTTGGCATGTCCTTTCAAACAAAACAACCCTATCAAGATTGCGACAAGAAAACAGTATATATATGTTTTATTTAACGTTTTCAATTGAATATCAGTACTATAAGAGTTTAAGAGATTTTTTAATCAGTTCTTCAACAGTTAGATTTATGCCTTCTGTTTTAATAATTTTATCCAATACAGATTCAGCTCCGGTTTTAGGAAAGCCAAGAGCAATTAAGGCAGTTAACGCATCAAATTTGTTATTATTGTATGGTATAGAAATTTTTGTCGAATTTGTCCAATCTGCCTTTTTGGTCTTGTCTTTCAATTCGACAATAAGACGTTGTGCGGTTTTCGCGCCAATGCCTTTTATGGCCTGTATAGCTTTGGTGTTTTCTGTTTCAATGGCATTCAGTACTTCACTGACACTCATGGAAGAAAGAATCAGTCTTGCAGTGTTCGGCCCGATTCCGTTGACTGTAATCAGCAGCTTGAATAATTCGCGTTCATCTTCTTGCAAGAAACCAAAGAGTACTTGTGCGTCTTCTTTAACAATATAGTATGTGAGTAATTTGACTTCTTCGTTTTCATTGGGAAGAGCGGAGTAGGTGGCTAATGAGATATTGATATAGAAACCTATACCCGCAGCAGTTTCAACAATTACGTAGGCGGGATTTTTTTCTGTTAATGTTCCTTTTATATAACTGATCATAAAGGTGTTTTTTATGGAAGCAAAATGTTAAATTAGAGATAGTATATCTTTCGGATGTTCGATAATATGGTCTGCATGGGCGGCTTCCAATTCTGTTTTAGGACGATATCCCCACAATACGCCTACGGCTTTTAAATTAGCGCCATGGGCGGTTTGCATATCTACGGATGTATCGCCAAAATAGAGTGTTTCATCTTTTGTACAGCCGGTTGTATTCAATATATCATAAATAATTTGCGGCTCGGGCTTGACGGGTATTCCGGGACGTTGTCCAAAAAGAGCATCCCACGATATAGAAGGGAAGTAGTTGGCCATTAAAGGCGCCAGTGCGGTGTGTACTTTGTTGGTTGCCACGGCCAATTTTAGATTTTGTTTTTGCAAATGTTCTAAAGTCTCTATAAGTCCTTCATATACAAATGTTTTGTCATGCATGTGAAGGGTGTAGTAATCCAAAAACTCTTTCAAGCACACATCAAACATGGGGCTGGATTTCTCGCTTTCCGGTAAAATTCGTCGGATAAGAGTAGGCATGCCATTTCCTACGAAATAGCGATAGGCATCCACCGGATGTGTTGGAAAGCCGTGGGAAGCCAGAACGTGGTTGGCGGAATCTGCGAGGTCTTCCAATGTGTTGAGCAGCGTGCCGTCCAAATCAAAAATCAAGAGACGTGTCATTTTTCAAAACGGAATGGTGAATCAAAATCTTTCAAAAAAGGTCCTTGCAAATCCTTTTCGGAGGTCAATGGATTTTGGACTTGCCAGTCAATATGAAGGTCTGGGTCATCATAACGGATGCTGCCTTCGGAGGGTTTATTATAGAAATTGGAGCATTTGTAGAAAAACAGGGTATTGTCTTCCAACGCGGCAAACCCATGTGCGAAGCCTGCGGGAATGTAGAATTGGCGGAAGTTGTCCGCGGTCAGTAATACGGAAAAATATTGACCATACGTGGGGCTGCCTTTGCGAATATCTACAGCAAAATCAATGGCGGCGCCTTTGAGAATGCGCACTAATTTGGCTTGGGCAAAAGGTGGTTTTTGAAAATGCAACCCACGGACGACTCCTTTTTGGGAGCATGATTGATTGTCCTGCACCCAAGGTTCATGGATACCAACCGACTCTAAGGTCTTTTCATTATAACTTTCAAAGAAATAGCCGCGGTCATCGTGAAAGACCGTCGGCTCTAATATTAACAATCCAGGAATAGGGGTTGTGATTACTTGCATATCAATGAATTATAAGTTATGAATAATGGGTTAGTCTTCTGATTCGGAGGCGACGAAATTCTGATAACGGGCTAAGAAACGTGCCTTGGATAGAAAACCAAGATACATCCGATCGCGAGTGATGACGGGCATATTGAAATTACCTGTCCGATTGAATTTTTCCAAGACGGTGGCAGCCGAATCATCTTCGTAGATGAATTCCTCCGGTTCTATCATTAAATCTTCCACGTGTACCAGGTCATAAAGTTCTTGTCGAAAAATAATTTCTCGATGATTATCCATGACCAAAAGTCCGGAGAACAGGTTGTTGTCATCAATTACGACGAAGAGGTTTCTTTTACAATGGGCGATATAGTCGGTATAAGTACGTAAATTGCTGTGTACGGGGATAGAAATGATATCCGTATCGATGATATCTTTCCATTGGAGTTTGCGCAGCGCGAATTTATCTTTATTATGTGTCTTAAGATTTCCTTTTTCGGCTAACGGGCGTGTGTAAACGGAATATTTTTCAAAAGGATTGACGCAGAGATAGGAGCAGGCGGCTGTAATCATCAGGGGGATAAGCAACGTATATCCGCCGGACAATTCGGCTATCAGGAACATTGCCGACATAGGGGCCTGCATCACGCCGGTCATCACGCCGGCCATACCAGCTAAAATAAAGTTGATATAGGGCAATTCTATTCCTAAAATATTGTGGGTTACGGCGGAAACGAAAAATCCGGTAAAAGCACCGATGAATAGGGTGGAAGCAAACACGCCGCCAATACCGCCGGCGGTAGTGGTGAAAGAGGTGGCAAACACTTTCAGCAGAATAATACCGGCAATTCCAACAAAGAAAATCACCCGATTGGCGCAGATAGTGTATAAGGGTGAATTATAGAAAATGCCCGGATAATTGCCATTGATTAGCATATTGATGATATCATATCCTTCTCCGTAGAAAACAGGAAAAATGTATATCAGTGCGCAAAGTAGGACTCCACCGATAAGGGCGCGTACGTAAACTTTTTTCACTCGTTTCATTTGCTTTTCTATCCAACGCGACAAACGGAGGAAATATACGGAGATAAGACCTGTCAGCAAGCCCAAAATAATATAAAAGGGGATGTTGGAAATTCGGAAAGCTTGCGTATCCCCTATATTGAACATCACATCGTGGCCCAAAAAGAGCAGGGACATCACTGTTCCAGTGGCGGCGGAAAGCAGTAACGGAAGGATGGCGCTGCCGGTAAGGTCAAGCATGAGGACTTCGAACGTAAATACGATGGCTGCGATAGGTGCCTTGAAAATTGCGGCCATTGCCGCTGTGGAACCGCATGCCAATAACAATGTCGTTTGCTTGGGGTTGAGGTGGAAAAAACGAGCAATGTTAGAGCCGATGGCCGAACCTGTCAGCACAATCGGGGCCTCCAATCCTACAGAACCGCCAAAGCCAACAGTGATAGCACTTGATACCATTGAGGAAAATGTGTTATGGAAACGAAGTTTTCCATCGCTTTTACAAATGGATTTCAGCACGATGCTCACACCGTGGCTCAAATTATCTTTAATTACGCGCCGTACAAAGAGCAAAGTGAGAAAAATGCCTAAAATAGGTAGAATAAGGTAAAAGTAATTGACTTCGGAAACGGGAAATGCCTGACTCAGGGTTTTGGCGGTAAAATGGACCAGGTTTTTAATAATTACAGCAGCTGTTGCTCCCAAAATGCCGATAAGAACACTAAGGATGAGCAATAATGCGCGCGAGGTGAAGTGCTTTAACATAAAGCGCCGCGCACGTGCCAAGCTATATAGAATGTTACGTTTTGCCATTTTTAAAAAAGGGTGCAAACGTACACAAAAAGTTTGAGTTTCCTAATACATTATTAAAAAAAAGAAAGTGGGATAGGGGAATCGTTTTTTATGTACAAAAAAGGACCGCCGTTTCCGACGATCCTTTTCATTATGAATTAAAAATTGAGAATTATCTTCTAATGTCCATTTCGTTGAGCAGGTAACCTGCACCACCGAACTTATCAATGATGAAGAGTACATAACGGGCATCGACATTGATACAGCGTTGTAATTCGGTGTTGAACACGATGTCGCTGCTCAAGGCTTCCCAGTTGCCGTCGAATGCCAAACCGATTAATTCGCCATTGCCATTCATAATCGGGCTGCCGGAGTTACCGCCAGTGATATCGTTGTTGGAAAGGAAGCAAACGTGAAGGTCGCCGTCTTTATCTGCATATTGACCGAAATCTTTATTCAAAATGAGGGTTTTCAATTTGGCAGGAACGTCAAATTCGGGATCGCCCGGTTTTTCTTTTTGAAGAATACCCTTTGTGGTGGTAAAGTAGTTGTAATGAACACCATCAGCAGGATAATAGTCACATACGGTACCGTATGTGGTACGCATCGTGCTGTTGGCATCCGGATAAATCGGGTTGGCGGATTTGAATTCCTTAACGGCTGCCAAATAAGTACGGCGCGGGACATCTAAATTATCCATATCGCTATAAACATGCTGATTGACCATAATCATGCCCACCATGGATTGAAGATACAAATAGATAGGATCTTTTTCCAAAACTTTATTATTCGGTTTTCTCAGATAGTTTTCGAAATTTTCTTTGGAAATAAAAATGGAATTTGCCAAAGCATTTTTGAAGTTTTCGCAATTACCTTTGTACATTTTGGTCATGAACTCGCTGATGTTCGGTTGTTTGTCGGCGGGCAGACGTTTCCAAGTCTTCATCGTTGCCATAATGACATCGATTTCGGTTTGTTTGTCCTTGTTGCTGCAGTTCTTATCGTAAACAGCTAACAGAGCTTCAATTTTTTTATCGCTAAAGTTTTTTTCACCTTTTTGCAATTTCATAGAGTTTTGGGTGCGCCAAGCGGCCAACAAGGTGGCGGAAGCCGACAGGCAGAGATTAGCATTAGTCATGGCTTTGTAAGCATCGCCATTAATGCCGGCAACAGCTTTTTTAATGTCATTCAAACAGTTGCCATATTTTTTCTGGCGGTCACTGTTGGCGTTTATCCATTGGGTGAGTTCTTTTTCCTCTTGTTGTTTTTTCTCCACTACGCGAAGGTTTTTCAAACTGGTTACTTCGCCGTGTTGGTTTTTCCAATAATTTGCCAAACTTGCATAATCATCAGCATATTGCAAACGAACTGCCTCATCGGCATTCATGTGGTCGTTGATAACGGGAAGGATGATATCCAAAGGTTCGTAGATGGCGGGATCCTTCACATCAATAGCGTTTTGAACTTCGTAGGATGTCAAGAAACGTTCGGTTGTGCCCGGATAGCCCCAAATCATAGTGTAATCGCCTGGTTGGTAACCTTTCAAACTGACAGGAAGGAAATGTTTTGGGTGGAAAGGCACGTTTTCTTTGGCATATTTGGCAGGAGAGCCATCGGGAGCGGTGTAAATACGGAATACGGTGAAGTCACCTGTATGGCGAGGCCACATCCAGTTGTCCGTGTCGCCACCAAACTTACCGATAGAGGCAGGGGGAGCGCAAACCAAACGAACATCTTCGTATGTTGTATAAATGAACATATAATATTCGTTACCTTCATAGAATGGTTTTACAACTACTTTGTAACGGTCATTGTCGGAATTGTCTTTTTGCAATTTTTTGATAGCGGATTCAACGGCTTTGGCTCTTGCTTCTTCCGACATGTTATCTTTAACTTCAGCGAGAACGACGTTGGTCACATCTTCCATTCTTTCCAAGAAATTAACGTGGAAATTGGCAGGAAGTTCCTCTTCTTTGCTCATGGCAAAGAAACCATTGCTCAAATAATCGTGCTCTACAGTGGAAAGTTCCACAACAGAAGAGTAACCACAATGGTGGTTGGTGAACATCAAACCGTCGCGGGAAACCATTTCACCAGTGCAGAAGCCGTCACCCAATTGGACGATGGCGTCTTTCAAAGATGAGTGGTTGATGTCATACAGTTGTTCGGGGGTCAGTTGAAGACCGAGTTTCTGCATTTGAGCATAATTGTAGTTCTTGACGAACATCGGCAACCACATACCCTCATCGGGAGGATTGATAGCGAAAGTGGTCGCGCAAAATACTGTCAGTAAAGACAGTAAAAGACCTTTTGTAAGATTTTTCATTATGATGTGTTTTTGTTAATATTGAGATTTCAGATAAATCAATGGTCGTTAGACGCATTTTCTGTGGAACCGCTACAGATTTCCTCCTCTTTTTTTTCAAAAAGTTTGAAAAAACGTTTGTTACAGATAATTACCATGAAAATTCCAACGGTAATGCAGGCGTCTGCCACGTTGAAAACGGCGGGAAAGAAGTAGCTTCCGCCCCAAAGTGGAAAATTATCCGGAATGGGGAATAATTTCACGTAAAACATATCTACGACCCTGCCATAGAAAAATGGTGCGTACCCACCTTCTGCAGGAAAGAGCGAGGCCAAAGCGACAGGAGTGCTTTCATTGAAAATGATGCCGTAAAAAAGGCAATCGATGATATTTCCCAACGCACCGGCAATAATCAGACAGAAAATGGTCAACGTCAGCCCGTCCATTCTATCCTTTTTAATTTGCTTATGCAAGTAATAGCACAAGAAAATTACCAAGACGATACGCAGAATGGACAGCATGAGTTTTCCGAAATTTTGGCCTAAACTGATGCCGAAAGCCATGCCTTCATTTTCAATAAAAAAAAGATTAAACCAATTTCCCAACACTGGGACGGTTTCACCTAATAGAAGGTGGGTCTTCACCCAGATTTTGAGCAATTGGTCGAAAAAGATGATAGCAACGATGATTACTCCTGAAAGGAGTTCGTATTTATGTTGTTTTTTCAACACTATTTTTGTTTTTCTTTGATTTTTGATTCAACGTCTAAAGTGGCATGGGGAACAATTCTGAGTCGTTCCTTGGGAATGAGCTTGCCGGTCATACGGTCAATGCCGTACGTCTTATTTTCGATGCGTACCAGGGCAGCTTCCAAATTGGCGATGTATTTATCCAAACGGCCAGCCAATCGGCTGTTTTCTTCTTTGGAAAGGACTTGGTTGCCTTCTTCCATGTTTTTGAAAGTGGGGGCGGTATCCATCGTATCATTACCGGTACCGGAATATGCTTCCTGATAAACCTCCATAGATTTCTTCGCTTCTGCGATCTTGCTTTCAATGAGGATTCGGAATTCTTCTAATTCTTCATCAGAATAGCGATTTACAATTTTTGAGTCCATTATTTTTGGTTTTTGGTTTTAAAAAGGGCGCAAAGATATATTTTTTTCAAAAAAATCGGCATATTTTATTTTCAACAAAATCGCATGTGCGATTATTTCCAGGCAAAAGTACCGATTAGGTGCATGGCATCTTCCCGAAGAAAATCAATAACTGGTTTCAAAGAATCGTTGTTTGGAGTGAAATTAAAATAGAGCGTTGCTCTTAAAAAATGCGACGCGCTGTCTGTCATCCAAAATTGGAACGGGGTGGCTACTTCTTTACCCGCAATATCATATAATTGTCCCCAGAGATGGTCATCCGCGTCTTTAATGATGGAATATTCCACGTCGTCCGCTTTCTGATAATGGAATTTCACCATTCTTTCCTCTTTGAGGATGAGTTCTCGAAGACTATCCGCGTGGTGCATGGGGAAATAGGTGCATTTGAAAGAGGCGTTGAAATCCGGGTAGTCAATGTCAATCCAATAGGCACCGTCAGGCCGTTTTTGAATGGACAAATTGGCCAATTTGGATTGTTCAAAAGTAAAAGGGATAATCGTATCTATTTGTTTGTAAGAGTGTTCTGGAATATTTATGCGGAAATAGCCCATTGGCTTGGGGGTGTAAACATCTTGTTTGTGAATACAGGAAGAAAAGAATATGCCGAGTATGGCCAAAACACCAATTGCTGCTATGAATTTATAAAGTTTGTGATACATATTATAGTATGTGATTTTCTGATTTTGTATTTTTCAAAATAGGTGAAAATGGCCTTTTTTGATTTTTTTATTGCAAATAGGATTTACTCTTTGGATTTCAGTTCGGTAGTGCCGTCGCTGTTTAAAAGAATCACTTCTTTTGTATGTTTAACCTTGTTGCGTACGAAAACCACTTTGACGACATCGCCGGGAGATTTGGTTTTCAAAACGCCTCTTACTTCAGCCAAACTGTTGACAGACCTGCCGTCAATAGTCAAGATAACATCTCCTTCCTGAAAATCATTTTTGGCGGCTGCACCATCTTCTTCCACTTCTGCAACGTAAATACCTCTGACGTCCTCCAATTCATATTCTTTGGCACGTTCAGCGTTCAATTCCATAATGGAAATACCCAAGTATGCTTTTTGCACCTGACCATATTGTTTTAAATCAAAATAGACTTTTTTGACGATGTTGGACGGAATGGCGAAGGAATAGCCCGTATAGTAGCCGTTGCCGGAAGCAATCGCCGTATTTATGCCTACCAATTTGCCTTCGGCATTGACCAAGGCGCCACCAGAGTTGCCCGAATTGACGGCCGCATCTGTCTGAAGATAACTTTCTTCGGTAGCTCCTTTGCCTGAAAGCTCCAATTGGCGTGCCAACGCGCTGATAATGCCGGCTGTGACCGTGGAAGTCAGATTCATGGGGTTGCCAACGGCCAGAACCCATTGCCCAAGGCGAACGGAATCCGAATTGGCAAAAGAAAGATATGGCAAATCTTGTGCGTCAATTTTGATAAGGGCCAAATCCGCACTGGGATCTGTACCGACAATTGTTCCGTTATATTCACGCTTGTCATTTAAAGTAATGGTCGTTTTAACTGCATCCGAAACCACGTGGTTATTAGTGATAATATAGCCGTCAGGGGATACGATGACACCCGAGCCGGCGGCCTGTACGGGATATGTGCTGGGGGACATGCCGAAGAAATGCTCCCATATCGTGCCCCCGAAAAAATCATCCCATACGGGAGTTTTCTGCGTAAATTCAGTCTTAATATAAACAACGGCATTGACGGAATTTTCAGCTGCGTCCGTCAAATCAACATATTTTGAAGCTTTAGAGGAAGATTGGGCAGAAGCCACACTAAACGTTAGAATAACCAATAACGTACTAAAAAACAAGTTTTTACAAAAAAATTGAGCTTTCATAATATGATTATTTAAAGACAAAAAACGTGGCAATAACGAGGAATTGCGGAAAAAATTGCAGCAGTATATAGTTTGAATCATTTTTTTTCTATTTTTGCCGCCCCAAAAAATTAATAACTAAAAACAAATCAAAATGTACGCAATCGTAGAAATAGCCGGGCAACAATTCAAGATTGAAAAAGACCGCAGAGTCTATGTTCAACGCCTTCAGGCTGAAGAAGGTTCACAAGTCAAATTTGACCGCGTGATGTTAGTAGCTAACGACGGTGATGTGAAAGTAGGTACGCCGACCGTAAGTGGTGCAGCTGTAACTGCTACCGTTGTAAAACACCTCAAAGGTGACAAAGTTCTTGTCTTCAAGAAAAAAAGAAGAAAAGGTTATCAGAAATTGAATGGCCATCGTCAGTGTCTGACCGCTATCAAAATTGATGACATTACCTTATAATTTTTATATTAAAAACGAATAAAAACTAAAAAGATATGGCACATAAAAAAGGTGTCGGTAGTTCAGAGAACGGCCGCGAATCAGCTAGTAAAAGATTAGGTTTGAAAATTTTCGGTGGACAATTCGCCAAAGCTGGCAACATCATCGTTCGCCAAAGAGGTACGGTACACAATCCCGGTATGAACGTAGGTATGGGTAAAGATCACACCCTCTATGCTCTTTGCGACGGCATTGTGAATTTCAGAAAAACCTATAAAGATAAATCATTTGTGTCTGTTGTTCCTACACAGGAATAAGGATAAAGTGATATTTTGTTCATAATGTTTGATTTAAGATTACCGCTTCCTCCCGGAGGCGGTTTTCTTTTTTTACCGCATTTTTTTGTATGTTTGCCGCCTTTATTGAAAACCTATGATTAAATACGAAGAACTCACTTCACAGTTGAAAAATAGACAGTTTGCGCCCGTTTATCTGCTGATGGGCGAAGAACCGTTCTATATAGACCAAATCTGTAAGTTCTTTGAAAATCATGTCTTGGATGAGGCCGACCGCGACTTCAACCAAGCTGTCCTTTTTGGTAAGGACAATTCTGCCGCCGATGTGATCACAAATGTGAAACAGTTCCCATTCGGAAGCCCATATCGCCTTGTTATCGTTAAGGAAGCAAAAGAATTGCGCGATTTCGACAAATTGGCCGAATATGCGCAAAATCCCATTTCATCTTCCATTTTGGTGGTTTGTTATAAATATGGGAAATTGAAGACGGCACAAACTAAAGCGTTTGAAAAACACGGTGTCGTCTTTGAATCCGTAGGCGTGAAAGATTATCAACTCGCAGATTGGATTTCCAAACAATCCACCCGCTTCAAATTCCAATTGGACAGCATCACCGCCAACCTCCTCGCCGAACATATCGGCAACGATTTGTCACGCATCTATCGTGAATTTGAAAAACTGAAAGTCATCCTTCCTCCCAATAGCTCTATCACTCCTGATGTGGTGGAAAAATTTATCGGCATTAGCAAAGAATACAATATCTTTGAATTACAAGATGCGTTGGGCAGCCAAAATGTGCAAAAAACATATAAGATAATGGTCAACTTTTCCCAACACCTCAAGGAAAATCCCAATATCAAGACCATTACAATGCTCTACACTTTTTACAACAAAATGCTGAAATATCATCTTTCGCCAGATAAAAGCAATGAAACGCAACGAAAAATATTTGGCAATCTGCCTCCCTCCATTTTGTCTAAAAACATTCAATATGCCCAACACCATACCATCCCCCAATTGACGAATATTATTTCCATTCTTCGGGAATATGATATGAAATCTAAGGGCGTGGATACGAACTGCGACGAGGCAGAACTCCTTAAAGAAATGATTTATAAGATTATACATTAATAAAACCTGTTTATCACAATGGAATTAGCTACTAAATACGACCCTACCGTAGTAGAAGACAAATGGTACAAATATTGGACAGACCACAAAATGTTTCATTCCGAACCGAATGAAAAACCAGCTTACACCATCGTCATCCCACCCCCAAATGTGACAGGTGTGCTGCACATGGGACACATGCTCAATAATACCATTCAAGACGTCCTTATCCGTCGGGCCAGAATGACCGGCTTCAACGCCGTTTGGGTACCGGGCACGGACCATGCCTCTATCGCTACGGAAGCCAAAGTGGTAAACTTGCTTAAAGAACAAGGCATTGACAAAAAAGACCTCACCCGCGAACAATTCCTCGAACATGCTTGGCAGTGGAAGGAAAAACATGGCGGCATCATCCTCAAACAACTTCGCAAACTCGGCGCCTCCTGCGATTGGGACCGCACGAAGTTTACGATGGACCCCGACCTCTCCGAAGCCGTTATCGACGTGTTTGTGGATTTATACAATAAGGGCAAAATCTATCGCGGTGTGCGTATGGTCAACTGGGACCCGAAAGCGCTGACCGCCGTATCTGATGAAGAGGTCATTTATAAAGAACTCCAATCCAAACTCTATTACGTTCGTTATCAGATAGAAGGAGAACCAGGTGAATATACCACCATCGCAACTACCCGTCACGAAACTATTTTGGGCGATACCGCTATCTGTATGCACCCAGAAGACGAACGTTATGCAAAATACAAAGGCAAACGCGCTATTGTCCCTATCGTAAATCGTTCTATTCCTTTGATTTATGATGAATATGTGGAACGTGAATTTGGTACGGGCGCATTGAAAATCACTCCCGCACACGATATCAATGACTACAATCTCGGCATTAAGCATCATCTTGATACCATCAACATTTTCAACGATAACGGTACGTTGAGCGAAAATGCTCAATTCCTCGTCGGTATGGACAGATTTGAAGCCAGAAAGGCCATCATCCCGTTGTTAGAGGAAGCCGGCAGCATGGTGAAAATCGAAGACTACGTTAACAAAGTAGGTTTCTCTGAAAGAACCAATGAAGTGATTGAGCCGAAACTCTCCATGCAGTGGTTCTGCAAAATGGGCGAATTGGCCAAACCCGCCTTGGATGTTGTGATGAACAATGACATCAAGTTCTATCCTGAAAAATTCAAAAACACCTATTCCCATTGGATGGAGAATGTGAAGGACTGGTGTATCAGCCGCCAACTCTGGTGGGGACACCGTATTCCTGCCTTCTATCTCCCCAATCATGAATTTGTGGTGGCCCATAATATTGATGAAGCTCTCAACATTGCCAAACAGAAATATCCCGAATTGAACCTCAATAAAGAAGACCTCAAACAGGATGAAGACGTAATGGATACTTGGTTCTCATCTTGGTTGTGGCCACTTTCCGTGTTTGATGGTATTCGACATCCCAATAATCCGGAAATCAACTATTACTATCCCACTTCTGCCCTTATTACGGCTCCCGACATTATCTTCTTCTGGGTGGCTCGTATGATTATGGCTGGTTTGGAATGGCGCGGAACGATTCCGTTCAAAGACGTCTATTTCACAGGAACGGTGCGCGATAAACTGCATCGTAAGATGTCCAAGTCTTTGGGCAACTCTCCTGACCCGATTATGCTGATGGAAAAATATGGTGCCGACGGCGTACGTTTCGGCATGCTGCTCAGTTCTCCAGCCGGAAACGACCTGCTGTTTGACGAATCTTTGTGCGAACAGGGACGTAACTTCAGCAACAAGATGTGGAACGCATTCCGTTTGGTGATGGGATGGGAAATCGATCCTAATGGTGAACAACCTATCCACACAAAAGCCGCTATTGATTGGATAAACCAACGTATTAACGAAGTTTTGGCAGATACGGAAGAAGATTTCAAACGTTATCGTCTGTCTGAAGCACTGATGGCACTATACAAACTGGTATGGGACGATTTCTGCTCTTGCTTCCTCGAAGTGGTGAAACCGCCTTTCCAGAAACCGATGGACGGAAAAACCTACAACGATATTTTGGACATTTTCGAAAAACTGACCAAAATCCTGCATCCTTACATGCCGTTTATCACGGAAGAGTTGTGGCATGCTTTGCGTGAACGCAAGGAAGGCGAATCCCTGATGCTTTGCGAAATGCCGAAGGCCGAAAGCGTTGACCGCGTAATGCTGGATCGCTTTGCCAACACGCGCAATGTAATCGAACAAATCCGTCGTGTGCGTTCCGAAAAGAACATTGCCAACAAAAATGCGCTCAAATTGAAAGTTCATGCCGGAAATCAAGCCGCCAATGCGGAAATGGATGCAGTCATCACCAAACTGGCCAATGTGGAAAGCATTGAGTATGTGGGTGAACAAGGCGAAGTGAACGGCGCATCCTTCATTGAACAGAACGTGAAATACTCCATTCCATTGGAAGGTCTCATTAATGCTGAAGAAGAAATCAAAAAATTGCAAGCTGACTTGAAGTATGCCGAAGGTTTCTTGCAGGGCGTTTTAAAGAAACTCTCCAATGAACGCTTTGTTAACAATGCGCCGCAAAATGTCGTAGATATCGAGCGCAAAAAACAGGCAGATGCCGAAGAAAAAATCAGAATTATCAAGGAACAACTCTCTAAACTGCAATAACAAATGAAGGCCGCATTACGCTTTTTCATCATTCTGGCTGTATTTCTGATACCCATCACCTTTATTGAAATGGGGTCGCTTAGTGAAAGATTCCCCATCATTATCGGTGTCACATTAGCTGTAACCATTGGTTATTGGGTTAGTTACGCCATTATTGAAAAGAAACGCAAACAACAGTCTCAAAACAAAAACGCATAGTAATGAAGAAAATCCTCGGCATTGGCAATGCCCTCGTTGACATTCTCGTAAATATCGAAAACGACTCTCTTTTAACACAATATAATTTGGACAAAGGCGGAATGACGATGATTGACGAAAACCGCAAGCGCGAATTGCATATCGCCATTCAAGATCTTAAACAAAAATGCGCCACTGGAGGCTCCACTTCAAATACTATTCACGGAATAGCCCGTTTGGGCGCACCGGCTGGTTATATTGGAAAAGTTGGGCATGACCCTATGGGAGACTTTTTTAAAAGCGAGATGCTGCATTTCGGTGTTACTCCCCATCTTACAGACTCGGATTTGGATACGGGAATAGCCACAACTTTTATTTCCAAAGATGGCGAAAGAACCTTTGCCACATATCTCGGTGCTGCTGCTTCTATGACTCCGGAAGATTTGGTTCCCACCGTTTTTGATGACTACGATTGCATACATGTTGAAGGATACTTGATTTTTAATCACGACCTCATCCTGAAAGTCTGCCAAATCGCCAAAGAAAGAGGCCTTC
>JAZUEE010000311.1:0-11604 GCA_045639985.1 Bacteroidales bacterium | reverse complement strand
ATGAATTTCAGCCGGTAAGGTGTGGATGTTGATGCTTAGAAAGTAGCGCACGCGTGCTTTCTTAAGCTGCAAAAATCCGGCTACTCTATCCTGCGTGGCGACGTGAACGACATTCTTCTCCACATTCCCGAAAATATAGGTTAGCATATCGTAAAAATGTACACCGATGTTGGTGGCGATGCCGCCACTTTTGCTTTGATCTCCCTTCCAAGAGGCATAATACCAAAAACCACGCGAGGTGATGTACGTAAGATCCACGTCATAAATTTTATCCTGCGGACCGTTGTCGATTTTCTGCTTGAGTGCGATGATAGATGGATGAAGACGGAGTTGGAGGATGTTGTTGACTTTATGGCCCGTTTCCTGCTCCATTTTCTGTAATCCGTCAATGTTCCACGGATTCAGTACCAATGGTTTTTCGCAAATAACATCCGCTCCCAAACGCAAAGCGTAACGAGTGTGTGCATCGTGCAGATAGTTTGGTGTACAGACGGTTACGTAATCAATTTGGCCACCACCATTGATGAGCTTGGAGCAATGACGATCAAAGAGTTCCTGTTCTGTGAAAAATGAAGACTCTGGAAAATAATTGTCCAAGATGCCCACGCTGTCGGATTTGTCATACGCGGCCACAAGATTGTTGCCGGTGTCTTTAATCGCTTTCAAATGACGCGGCGCCACATATCCGCCGACACCGATGATGGCAAAATTCTTCATACCGTATTGTTTGTTAGATTACTTATTATCAATAGTTTCAAAAATGGAATTGTTGCTCTTGAACTCTTCCACAATCTCCTTCATCAAGGTGACAATGGTGAAATCATCATCGTTCTGATGCGCAATGAGATTTTCGATTTTGGAGATTAACTGGTCGTATTCGTACGTGCGTACCTTGGCAATCATAATCTTTTTGTGTGGTGTCTTGATGGTGTTCTCCTCGTTGGCAAGAAGCTCCTCATACAATTTTTCTCCGGGTCTCAGGCCTGTGACTTTGATGGAGATATCTTTATCCAATGTTAGTCCGGAAAGTTGAATCATTTTCTTGGCCAAATCATAAATGCGCACGGACTTGCCCATATCGAAGATGAAGATTTCGCCGCCTTTGCCCATGGCACCTGCCGTGATGACGAGTTGGCAGGCTTCTGAAATAGTCATGAAGTAGCGTGTGATATCGGGGTGCGTGATGGTGACTGGACCACCGCTCTCAATCTGCTTGCGGAAAATGGGGATTACTGAACCATTTGATCCTAACACATTGCCAAAACGCGTTGTGACGAATTTGGTGGTGTCTTGGTGGAAGTTGAGAGACTGAACGTACATTTCCGCAATACGCTTGGACGCGCCCATCACATTCGTTGGATTCACAGCTTTATCTGTCGATACCATCACGAATTTTTTAGCCCCATACTTGACGGCCAAATCTGCCAACGACTTGGTCCCCGCCACGTTGACCTTGATAGCCGAACGTACGTTCTTCTCCATCATCGGGACATGTTTGTAGGCGGCGGCGTGATAGATGATGTCCGGCTTGTACTCGCTCATGAATTTCTCTAATTGAATGGTATCGCAAATGTCGAAAATGTGCAAGTTGACACGGTCCATGCCGTTAATCTGCATAATTTCATTTTGAAGGAAAAAACAGGGCGTCTCGGCCTCATCGATCAATACAAGTCTTTTATATTTGAAATTCAGCAATTGTCTGACGATTTCACTACCAATAGATCCGGCAGCACCCGTAATCATAATGGTTTGGTCATTCAATTCGGGATTTAAAAGGGAAAGGTCCAATTGGATGGGGTCGCGTTCCAGCAAATCTTCAATTTTGACGGTCTTGATTTGCTTGAAACTCAAATTGCCGTTCAGCCAGCGGGAAACAGGCGGAACTTTCAATACTTTGACGTTATATGGAAGCGCTATGTCTGTGATTTCCTTAACTTTGGTATTCGTGATTTTCTGCACGGCAATAATCAAAAAGGAGACATTGTTGACACGCAAAAACTGATCGAGATCTTTGAAATCGATGACAGGAAGACTCTCTAACTGCATATCGATTTTGGTGGAATCTTCGTCAAAGAACGCCAACACATTGTATTTGGATGCGTTATCACGGTCGATAGTGCGTTTGGTAGTAACACCGGAAGAACCTGCCCCGAAAATCACAATGTTCTTTCTTCGTTTTGCCGGATTCATCGTTTCCAAAAAATAGAGTTTGAAAGCAAAACGATAAATCAGCAGGAGAACAGTTGTGAAGAAAAATTCCATTATCCAGATGGAATTGGGGATAAGGAAATGTTTGGTAAGCGTATAATCAATAAAATTGACAATGCCCAATAGAAAAGAACCTAAAAAGCAAGCCCAAAATATTTTAACCACATCTTTGGTGCTGGTGTAGCGGACAACCTGATGGTGGATTTGGAAAATTTCAAAAAGCACGAACCGAATGAGCACGATGACAATGGGTGCGTAAATCCAGTCGGAAGTATAAAGATGGCTCGGAAATTGAAAATTGTCGCGGGTGAAAAGGGCGAGATAGACCGAGGCGGCAACTAAAAGCAAGTCAAGAAGCATCACTAACCAAGGCGGTGTGATGTGCAAGTTTCTGACTTTCAAATATAATTTTTTGATAGGAGAACTCATTTGCTAAAATTTAAAAGGCTGCAAACGTACATAATTTTCAATGAATAATGAACAATGATACTAATTTGTCTGGTTCGCTATTCTCGGACATAAACTCTGGGGACACGTTGGGAAAGTCTGGTGAGCAGCTCATAGCTGATAAGTCTTGCGGGTTCTGCCATGTCTGCCGCTGTGTTGCCTTCCCCGTAAACAATGACTTCGTCACCCTCGTGAACATTCAGTCCCGTGATATCCAACATGCACATATCCATGCAGATTTTGCCAATCACAGGAACTTTTTGGCCTTGAATTATGACACGGCCCACTCCGTTGCTCAATTCTCTCGGGTAACCGTCGGCATAGCCGATGGGGATAATGGCCACCTGCGTGTCTTTCGCGAGTTTGTAACTGCGGTTGTACCCGATGGTTTCGCCAGCAGGAATATGTTTTACTTGTGTGACTACGGTTTTTAAAGTTGCAGCATTCTGCAACTGGGATTGGATTTCCGGGACGTTGGAAAATCCGTATAAACTAATGCCCAAGCGTACCATGTCGAACTGATATTGTGGAAATCGTGCGATGCCGGCACTGTTGAGAATATGGCGTAATATCGGATAATCAAATGCTGTGCAAAGTTGTTCCGTCATCTTTTTGAATAGTTGAATCTGATGTAATGTGTAGGCATCTTCGGTGGGGTCTTCTGCGGCTGCCAGATGAGAGAAAACGGAGGCGATGTGCAATTGAGGATTGTTTTTGACGATGTCTATTAATTTCGGCAGGTCCTGTTCATCGAAGCCCAAACGATGCATGCCGGTATCCAATTTGATATGGATATTGAAATGCTGAATTTGCGGGTGCTTCTTTAACACTTCTTCCAACTCATGCAGATAGTAGAAGTTGAAGATTTCCGGCTCCAGATTTTGCTGAACCATCACGTCGAAACTATGCGCTTCTGCTCCTAATACGATGATGGGGGTTTGAATGTGACGCTTGCGCAGGCGCGTGCCTTCGTCGGTATAGGCAACGGCCAAGTAATCAATATGCTGATGCACCAACTCATTGACCAATTCGGCATCGCCCAAACCATACGAATGTGCTTTCACCATGGCGACAATTTTGGTGTCGGGTTTGAGCATCGCCCGGTGAACATTGAGGTTGTGGACAATGGCAGGCAAGCTGACATTCAGAATAGTCAAATGCGTCTTATGTTGCAGCTTGCTGACTATTTTCTCAAAATGGAAATTCCGGGCTCCTTTGATTAATATGGATTGATAGGAGAAATCCATGTCGCGGAGCTGATGGAGTAGGGTGGGCGTGTCCGGATAGCATACTATCGTGGGAATGTCAAAGCTATCGCTGTGTTGGCAGAAATCGTGTCCAACCGCAATGAACGTGCTGATATGATGACGTTGCAAAAGAATATTCAAATCTGCATAATCGCGCTCGGTTAAATCCCCCACTTGTTCAAAGTCGGATAGGATCAGTGTCTTCTGCGACAACTGCATTTGCGTATCCATAAAATCCAAAGCGGCGCGTAAGGAGTTGATATCCAAACTATACGTGTCGTTGATAAGGATAGAATGGTTGATGCCTTCCAAAATCTCTGTTCGCATGCTGACACGCGATAGAGTGCGAAGGCGTTGGTCGATTATTTCTGGCGTATAGCCCAGCACTTGCATGGTGACAATGGTGTGTGTGGCATTCTCCAAAGAGGCCGCATCTAAAAACGGAATGTGATAGGAATATCCGCCAATGGTGAGCAGCGTTTGATTGCCTTCAATCTGACGTTCGGTGATGGGAAATACGGATTTGTCACTTCCCCAGGAAACTATTTTAAGATGTTTGTACTCGGGCAGAGAAAGAAGTTGGTTCAGTTCTTCGTTGTCATCATGATAAATCAGCGTTTCGGCAGATTGAAACAGTTTTAATTTTTCGGTGGCCTTTTGCCGGTTGTTGTGAAAAAATTGGGCATGGGCCATGCCGATATTGGTAAGTATGCCGATGGATGGATGGATGATTTCGGCTAAATGTTCCATTTCATCGGGTTTGGAGATTCCTGCCTCAAAGACGGCGATTTCCGTTTGGTTGTTCATTTGCCATACGGATAGCGGCACGCCGATTTGGGAGTTGAAACTATTGGGACTGCACGTAACCTGCCGGTCATTAGACAGCATATTGGCCAGCCATTCTTTGACAATGGTTTTGCCATTGCTGCCGGTGATGCCGATGACGGGGCAGCTGAATTGTTGGCGATGGAAGCTGGCAATGGTTTGGAGTGCCTGCAAGACATTCTCCACACGAAGGAAGTTGCAATGTGTGAATGCATCGGTGAGTTCGTCAGCAATCAGGATGTCTGTTAGGCAATTGCTAACAATGAAATTGGTCACACCCATTTTGATGAGGTCGGAGATATATCGGTGTCCATCGTTTTGAGCCGTTTTAAATGCGAAAAAGAGCGTCTCTTCAGGGTGCTTGACCTGCCGACTGTCAATACTCAATTCAAGGACATCCGCATTCTTGTTGTAGATGTGGGCCTCTATGGGGTGAAGAAAAGAACTAATAGATGCAATCGTCATATTAGAAAAAATTTATGGTGGCGAAAACAGAATCTAAGGCGTTAATATCGAGAAGGGATTCTTCTTTGATGATGATGTCGGCCTGCTCATAGTAGGGTGCGCGAACTGCAAGTGTCTGGTGGACATACTGCTCTACCGAGGAAACGTCAGAGCCGGAGACCAAGGGCCTTTTTTTACGACTATTTATCAGGCGTTGTATCAGCAGGCTTTCTGATAGTTGCAGATATACAGAGGTGGCATTTTGGTTTATGAGTTGCATGGCATTTTCGAAGCAGGGTGCTCCGCCGCCAGTGGAAATAAGCAAATTTTGTTGTTCAAGTAGCTCTTGAAGGGTGGCATACTCGCATTTACGAAAAGCAAATTCCCCATACTTTTCAAAAAGATGGGGAATGCTTGAGTGGTATTTTGCCTCAACGGTTTCATCCAAATCCACAAAATTAAGATTCAAGTAAGTCGCCAATTTCCTGCCGATGGTAGTTTTCCCAGAGCCCGGGAATCCGACGACTACAATGTTCTTCATACTTATTGGATATTTTCGAGGATGGCCTCGATGAGGTTTTCAGCGCAATCGGCGATGTCTGAAATGTGGGCGGGCAACATGTAGCACGGAGAGGTGAAAATTTTGTTCTGCTTGTCTGCGATGACCTCTTTTTGTTGGGTGTTGATATGTTGTGTGCCGAAACTGCAAACGTCTTCAATTGTTCCAACGTTGTTTCCAAGTGTGATGGTGATATTTCCCAAAACTTTGGCTAACATGACGGGAGCGATGCAGAGAGCGCCAATAGGTTTTTGTTGACTGTGAAAAGTGCGGATGAGTTGTGCCACATCTTCTCTGACTGTACAATTTCTGCCGTCCAAGGCGTATGTGAACAGATTTTTGGCAGAACCGTTTCCTCCAGGGAAAACAAGTGCGTCAAAATCATCAGCATTGCATTCTTCAATAGGACGAATTTGGCCACGGGCGATACGAGCAGCTTCAACCATCATGTTGCGCTGTTCAGTCGTCGCTTCGCCAGTGATGTGGTTGACCACATGATATTGCATGTCATTGGGGGCAAAAATACTGTACTCGCAATCATTGCGGTCAATGGCAAGTAAAGTCATGACGGATTCATGAATCTCACTGCCGTCTAATGTTCCACATCCACAAAGTATTACAGCAAATTTTTTCATATAGTTTCCTTTCTTTTTATGCTTGGGCAGAATCAGCTGTGTTTTCAGCTGATTCTGCTTCGGCTTGCGTGTTATTCATATTGTTGAAAAATTGTTTGAAGGCAGCGCCCATGCCTGGACTGGCTGTTTCAATTGCATTAAATTGAGTTTCTGCAATTTTTACGATTTTATCCGCAAGAGCATTGTTTCCGCAGCTTAGAGCAATTTCCAGAATTTGGTGTAACTCTTGGAAGTCTCCGGCAACAGATTGCTGGTCGAAATTCGGCTGACGGATTTTCTTACTAATATTATTGTTCAAAACATTAATGTAGTAAGTGGCCACGTTGTCAATGTTGAGCTCTTTGTAGCGAGCCATAAGACCGGTTCCAGGATACTTGATATTATGCATCACATAATAGAGGAACATGAAGTCGTAATGGATATTGTCGCTGTGGAAATTCAACGTCCTTTCATCGTTTTTGTTGTACCAGTTGAAAAGGTCAACAAATCCAGTCCACATATCGTTGGCCATGGCCATACCTTTTTTGTCTGCAGATGCGGTATGGAGGTTGAAGTAATCCTGCATGTAGAATGCGCAGCTTTGGGTATAGCCATATAAAGATGACATGGTGGATACGAATGGGAAGTTTGTATTCGGTAAAATTTCATTACCCTTGTCTAATACTTTTTCGGCTTTGGCCTTGTTTCCTTCAGCCGTCAATTGTTCACCTAAGCGGCTGTACAATTTACGAATTAGGGAAATCAGACGGGCATTATCTTCGTTGTGATAGACATTCGTGTTGTTGAAACCACCCCACAAGTACGGATACGCTTCTTTCTTGGCTGCATTCGGATTGTTGACGCGGTCGATACGGCTGTGGTCGTTGAAGACATTCATCAAGTTGTTATACAAAATGTCAGAATCAATACGGCCTACATCGTAATAACTGTTGCGAGGTGTTTTGATAGGAACCAGACGATAAGCAAAACCTTCTAATTGGAAGTATTCTTCCAATCCAAGATATGCCTCAGAACCAGTGGTGGAAGCATAATAAATAGGACGTTCCCAATTGTTGTTGGCTAAGATGTCCATCATGATAATGTATGCTTTTGCCAAAGGATTGACACTGGAAGTGTTCATGTTCCATTCCAACTTGTCCACGATTTTATCGGCATCTTCAGGTCTGACTGTTCCATTCGCAAGAACCTTCTCTTTGTTAACCTTCAAAGAGAAACTTGCCGGGATTGCACGGCCGTTGCTGCGGTAACCTTTATCAGAGGAAAGGAACAAAAGATGGCGCGTGTTGTCAAATTGCGGATCTTTGATATAATCGACAATAGCTTTCATATCAATAAATTGGTTTCCGGCGGGCTCGAGATAGAGTACGTCGCGGGTGCCGTCTTTGTATTGATCCCAGGTCATGGATATTGGCAGTGGATCGGAGTTGTATGCTTTGCGCTTCATTTGGTCCACATACCAACTGGTGCTCAAAAGTGAGAGATTACAAACGCGTACGTCTGTACGGTAACCTTCAACTTCTTGTGCGTACCACAATGGGAAGGTGTCGTTATCGCCGAGTGTGAAAAGGATGGCGTTAGGTGCGCAGGAGTCCAAGTAGTTCTTTGCGATAGCCAAAGCAGTGTAGCGGTCGGCACGATTGTGGTCATCCCAGTTCTGATTGCCCATCACGCATGGAACAGCTAAAAAGCAAATTACCGTAGTCAGAACGGCTCCGGCCAATTGGACTTTGTTATTCTTAATCTTTTCAAAAAGATTGTAAATGGCCAATACGCCAAATCCTATCCATATAGCAAAGGCATAGAAGGAAGCGGCAAATGCGTAGTCACGTTCACGGGGCTGGAAGGCATACATGTTCAAATAAAAACCAATAGCCAAACCTGTCATGATGAATAACATGAATACGATAAATGCGTTGGGGGTGTCTTTTTTGACTTGGAATGCGATACCAATAAGGCCTAACAGCAATGGAAGCAGGTAGTAGGTGTTGTGTCCCGGACGTTGCATGGCTTTGGGTTGGTCTTTTTGGCTGCCGACCATTTTGTTGTCAATGAATGGCAAACCGCAAATCCAATTGCCGTTCATGTTGTCGCCACGACCTTGAAGGTCATTTTGACGGCCGGCAAAGTTCCACATGAAGTAACGCCAGTACATGTAACCGAATTGGTAGGTTTGCATGAACTTGATGTTGCGCTGCCAAGTGGGGAGATCACCACGAGACATTGCCCTACGGTTTTCTTTATCACTTGGACTGTCGCTGTTGTAACGGTTGTTCAACCAATTGACATAATCGTTGGTTTTTTCAGAAGACCACATTCTGGGGAACAACATTTCACCGGCATGATCGTAGAGGGGAATATCTTCAAATCTGTTGTTGGCAACAACGTAGCATTTGTTTTCTTTGTCTTTTACATAGACGGGTTTGCCGTCTTTTGCTCCTACTACTTTAGTGTTGTAACTTTGTCCGTAGAATAACGGATTGGAACCATATTGTTCGCGGTTGAGGTATGCTAACAAAGCTACAGCATCTTCGGGATTGTTTTCATCAATGGTTGGGTTGGCGTTGGAACGTATAACCAAGGTGAAGAAAGTAGAATAGCCGACTAATAAAAAGGCGAAGCAATAAATGCCAACGAGCAAAATAGGTTTGTGTTTTTTGTATCCGGAAACCAATCCCCAAGCGAGGAGAGCGGCGATAGCCAAGAAGAAGAAAATAGCTCCGGAATTGAACGGCAGATGCAAGGTGTTGACAAAGAAGAGGTCGAATTTGCCGGCGAGGTTTACCACTTGCGGAATGATACCCCAAAGAATCAAACCTAACAGAACGACGGACAAACCTAAAGAGAAAAATACGCCCCATTCGGCTTTAGATTTCAAAGTCCCTTTCTTAACGCAAAGCACAAACAACGGGATGGTGATGAAAATCCAAATCAGGAACATCCACAATGGTGAGCAGAAAAAGGCGAAGAAGAAGGAGATGATATCAAAGGCCAGTACGGCACCCATGCCGGTGGCATTTTTGGAGAGTTTGTAATAAACGATGAGCACGATGGCGGGTAACGTCAGCAAGTTCAGCAAGTGAACACCGATGGAAAGGCCGACCAAATAGGCAATCAATACAATCCAACGATTAGGGTTGACGTTGCTCTTGGGATTGTCATACTCTTCGTCCCACCGCAGAATGCACCAGAATACGAGGGCCGTGAAGAACGAGGACATAGCATAGACTTCACCTTCGACTGCGGAAAACCAGAATGTGTCAGAGAAACAATATGCCATAGATCCGACGAGTGCAGCACCGATTACGGCAACAAAGCGAGGAACACTTAATTCGCCATATTTGGATATCAGTTTGCGTGCCAAGCGGACAATGGTGAAATAGAGCAGCATGATGGTCAGACCGCTGCATACGGCTGACATGCAGTTTACACAGAAAGCCATCTTGGTGACGTCACCGCCGGCGAAGAGAGAGCAAATACGTCCGATAATTTGGAATGTCGGTGCCCCAGGGGGGTGTCCTACTAACATTTTCGTTGTCGTGGCGATGTATTCACCACAGTCCCACCAGGATACGGTAGGTTCGGCAGTCATGATATAGACAGCGGAAGCCACTATCCCGATGATAATGCCGATAATCGTGTTGATAAATTTAAATTTTTTACTCATTATAATGATAATTAATTAGTTGATTCGCTATTTGGAAGCCGCTTTGAATTGTTGTAAGAAACGGACATCGTTTTCGAAATAGAGGCGGATGTCGTTGGTTCTGTATTTGAGCATGGTCATACGTTCAATACCAAGACCGAAAGCAAAACCTGTATATTTCTTGCTGTCTATTCCGCAGTTTTCTAAGACGTTAGGATCAACCATGCCGCAGCCGAGGATTTCCACCCAACCGGTATGCTTGCAGAGGTTACAACCTTCGCCACCACAGATGTAGCAGGAAACGTCCATTTCTGCGGAGGGCTCTGTAAATGGGAAATAGGAGGGACGCAAACGGATGCGTACATCAGGTCCGAACATTCTTTGCGCAAAGTAGAGCAGTGTCTGCTTCATATCTGCAAAAGAAACGTTTTCAGCCACATAAAGGCCTTCCACTTGATGAAAGATGCAGTGCGCACGGGAAGTGATGGCTTCGTTGCGGAATACGCGACCGGGGCAGATGACGCGAATGGGCGGCTGTTGTTTTTCCATGGTACGGACTTGCAGCGAAGAGGTGTGTGTGCGAAGCAATACGTCAGGATGTAAGTCAATGAAGAAAGTATCCTGCATGTCACGGGCGGGATGCTCTTCTGCGAAATTCAGTGCGGTAAACACGTGCCAGTCATCCTCAATGTCGGGACCCGTTACAGCGGTAAACCCGATGTCTTCGAAAATACGGCGCACCTGGTTCATCATGATGGAAATGGGATGCATGGAACCTAAGTTGATGTTATGTGCGGGGCGGGTCACGTCGGCGATTTGGCTTTGTGCGCTGACGGCATTCTCTAATTGCTCCTTGTATTCTTCAAAACGCTCTTGCGCTCTGTCTTTCAACTCGTTGATGCGTTGACCGAATTCTTTGCGCTCTTCGGCTGCAATGTTTTTGATCTCTCCAAAGAGAGCTTGAATATCACTTTTCTTGGTTAGAAATTGAAGGCGGAATTGTTCGAGTGTCTCCGCATTTTCAATCTTGAAACTTTCAATGTCGTTTCTGATTTCTTCTATAGATTTCATAAAGTAGATTTATTCGATAACTTTAGCACTGATAATCTTGATGTCTTCCAAAGGTCTGTCATTGCCGTCTTTTTCTTGTGCGGCAATTTTGTCAACCACCTCCATACCGGAAATCACTTCTCCGAAAACGGTATAGTCGCCATCCAGGAATGGAGCACCGCCGATAGTCGTGTAGATGTGTTGTTGTTCGGCTGTGAAGGTCTTGCCGGTACGTTGTGCAATCATGTTCAGTTTGTCGGCAGAGAAAATGTCGCCATCCACAATGTAGAATTGGGAACCGGATGATGCTTTTGCCGGATTGTTGTCGCGTGCGGCTGCCACGGCACCGCGTTTATGGAAAAGCGATGGAACAAATTCCGCAGGTATGCGGTAGCTTGGACCGCCCATGCCGAGGCGCTGGCCTTTCTTCGCCGTTTTGGAATCCGGATCTCCCGTCTGAATCATAAAACCTTTGATGATTCTGTGGAAAAGCACACCGTCGTAATAACTTTCTTTCACCAATTTGATGAAGTTGTCACGGTGTTG
>JAZUEE010000310.1:0-2877 GCA_045639985.1 Bacteroidales bacterium | reverse complement strand
AGTCCGCATTGGCATTGCACAATACCTGACGCATGCCTTCGGCATGTTCGATATCAGTACAAAATACAATCGTTTTAGTATCCAAACGACCGTTTTTACGCAGAAAGTCGGTGATTTTTTGTGCAACAATCTGTCGTCGTTCTTCAACCACAATACTTTTATCAAAATCAACTTGGTTGTAGATGCGATCCTCTACCGGATTACCGAATTTGTCTTTAAATCCTTTGGGCGGGCGCCAACCTTCGGCATCAATATCCAAAGTCACCTTTACCACTTTGTAAGGAGCAAGGAAACCATCGGCTATACCTTGTTTGAGCGAATAGGTATAGATGGGTTCGCCAAAATAGTCAATGTTGGAAACATCTTCCGTTTCTTTAGGCGTAGCCGTCATACCGATATGCGTAGCGGAATGAAAATAGTTAAGAATTTCGCGCCACTTACTATCTTCTTTGGCACTCCCGCGATGGCACTCATCCACAATCACCAAATCGAAAAAGTCGGGAGAGAAGTCTTTGAAAGCATCGGGCACTTCTGGATCAGAGTTGCTAAGACCTTGATAAAGTCCCAAGAAAACATCGAAGGCTTTGTCGGCATTATCAATGCCACGTTTGTTATTGGAAACCAATGTCTCTTTGCCGTCAATTTCCACGACCTTCTTTTTGATGACGGTCATAGCTTCTTTAAAGTGGCGAAAATCTCCGCGCAATGTTTGGTCAATCAAGGCGGTACGGTCGGCGAGGAATAGAATGCGCTTTTTCAGTTTGGATTTCCAAAGGCGGTAGGCGATTTGGAATGCGGTATAGGTTTTGCCTGTGCCGGTGGCCATCACCAGCAAAATGCGGTTTTCACCTTTGGCAATAGCTTCTACTGTACGGTTAATGGCAATCTGCTGATAATATCGAGGTTCTCTTTGGCCGATATGATAATCTTGTGTGACAACTTTTTCAACAGCAGGAGTGCCGATGTTCTTATATTGTTTGTACTTTTCCCAAAGAACAGTTGGAGACGGAAACTCATCCATAGAAAGTTCTCTTTCAATAGCCCCATTTATAACAGTGTTATCGTGAAAAAGAAAACCTTCTCCGTTGCTGCTAAATACAAATGGAATATCTAAAGTTCTTGCATAATCCAGAGCCTGTTGCATACCTGCGCCAATGGTATGTCCATTGTCTTTAGCCTCAATAAGGGCAAGCGGGATATTAGGTTTATAATATAAGATGTAATCCGCGAATTTCCGTTTTCCCCGAGCGGTAAGTCGTCCTTTAACGTAAATACGTCCGTTCGTGAAATAAACTTGGCGGCGAATCATCTGTTCGGGCCACCCCGCGCGAATAACGGCAGGAGTAATATATTTGGCACGAACGTCGTCTTCGGACATCGTTTTTGATGACATAATTGTTTCCCATTTTTAGCGGATGCAAAAATAAACAAAAACTTGGAGGAAAAACGACACTTTTATACCCTTTTTTTGTATGTTTGCGCTCCTTTTTACCTTTTGCTTATGAAAAAGAATGTCCCACTTTTATCTTTGTTGTTTGTTTTATTGGCAACTGCTTCCTTCGCACAAGTGCCTGAAGTAGATATGGTTTTTGTGCAGGGAGGTGAATTTGTGATGGGGTGCACGCGGGAACAACACGACGACTGTATGTATAATGAAATGCCCACTCATCTTGTCGTGATGGATGATTTTTACATATCCAAATATGAAGTGACACAGGCGCTTTGGAAAGCTGTGATGGGTAACAACCCGTCCAGAGTAAAAGGGGACAGTTTGCCGGTGACGTGCGTGAGCTGGTTGGACGCGACATCGTTTATCTATAGATTGAACAAGCTGACAGGTAAAAAATATCGCTTGCCGACAGAGGCAGAATGGGAGTATGCCGCTCGTGGGGGAGCGTATAGTCAAGGGTATAAATTCAGTGGTTCTGACAATCTTGAGGAGGTGGCTTGGTATAGAAAAAACAGCAAAAGACAGCCGCATCCGGTGGGCTTGCTTCAACCTAATGAGTTGGGAGTCTATGATATGAGTGGAAATGTTTATGAATGGTGCTATGACGGATTCGGCTTCTATGAGGCCGATTGGGCTGGGAATATGCCCGATCCGTTAGGAAATAATCTTATCTCACGCAAAGTCTATCGTGGTGGCTGTATGACCAGCTTCTGGGAAAGGTGCCGCGTCTCTTCGAGAAATGCTGACGACCAAATCCTTACCACTCACTTTATAGGATTCCGCCTCGCTATGGACGTTGAACAATAAATCCTAAATTAAGAAACTCCATACTTTCGGGTAACAGGCGCGGCATCCCTATTAGGATATACACGATAAATCAAATTACTTGAAACTTGTTTCGACGCAGCAAGCGAAAGCAAAGACACAACTTGTTTGGCTTTGCTGAGCTGCAAGGAGAATATGAACGAAGTGAATAAACTTGAAACATATTAGTTCCGCCAATTCAGTTTTTTATTACCTTTGCGCCCTATTTTTTTGCATATAGTTATTCATTAAAACATACTCTTTATGAAAAAATCTTTTCTCTTGACATTGCTGGCCGTCGTTCTCTCGGTTGGAACGACTTTCGCCTGCACCAATTTCATTGTAACCAAGGGCGCCAGTAAAGACGGCTCCTGCTTCTTGACGTATGCTGCAGACTCTCACTCCCTTTATGGTGAGTTGTATTATCGTCCGGCTGCTGACTATCCCGCTGGCACGATGATGGACGTGGTGGAATGGGACACGGGCAAACTGCTCGGACAAATTCCGCAAGTGGCGCACACTTATTCCGTTATTGGTAATATGAATGAATGGCAGTTGGCCATTGGTGAAACTACTTACGGCGGCATCGAAATGCTGGAACAAGGACAAGGTATGATCGACTA
>JAZUEE010000309.1:0-3544 GCA_045639985.1 Bacteroidales bacterium | reverse complement strand
TGACCGACGAATGGGAACGTGCTGGTGTGCAATCAGGGCAGCAGCTCGCTGTCAGTTGGAAAGCAAAACCGGTAAATCAGCCATTTCATCAGCAAAAGCATTAGACCGAATGCTGACGGAGACTACGGATAATGTTGAATCTTAATAGCCATCATCTTATGAAACCCATCATTCCATTTTTGTTAGCAATGTTACTGCTTCCGGTGTGCCTCTTCGCACAGCGCGTCTATTCCACCAACTACCATGCAGTGACCGATTAAAAGTCTATTCTTCCGAATGATGGGGGAATTTCTTCATCACTCCGTCATTGGGCAGGTGCATGCCGGCCACAATGTAGTGGTTGTCTTCAATGTATTTGTAAAATGTCTTACGCGTTTTGACAGCCAATGTCTTGTCTTGGTCGTACTTGGCGCTGAACTCTGGGTGTGAGAGCTGAAGCATGGCGGCGTGCAATAAGTCTCCGATAATGACCAGATTTCCAACTTGATATATGGTGTGCCCGGGCGTGTGTCCAGGTGCGGGCTTGGTGCTTACCCCATCAAGGATGACTTCGTTGTCGCTAAATGTGTGCGTGCGGCCCTTGTATGCTGTCAGCATGGCTTGGACGTTCTTGTCATTGCTCCACGCTTTGGGCTCGGCTGCGGCAAAGTATAGCTCGGCATTCGGAAAACTGGCTTTTCCGTTGGTCAGCATGCCGCCAATGTGGTCGAAATGAAAGTGCGTGAGACATACCGCGCTGATTTCTTCTGGGCTGACTCCCAATGAGTCAAGAAGATGAAACATCTTACCGCCATTGGCCGCTCCTATTCCAGTGTCGAAAAGAATGTATTTGCCATTTCGTTTGATGAGGAAGGCGTTGATGGATGCCTCGGCTTCGCCTGTCGGAACCAATTGCTTGACAATACTCTGGTCGGCATCTTGAAACAAATCCATAGACATAGGATTGTCATATTTGTCTTTCAATGACCACATTTCAAACCCGTCAAATTGGAAGTAATAGACATCCTGTGGCTTTACGTTGCTTTTATAAATCGGAGTTTGTGTTGTTTGATTGCTTTTGTCAGATTGGGAATGGCAAGATAAAGTGATGAATGCCAATACGATAAATGCTAAATAAAACTTTTTCATAAAGGATTTTTTTTGGACGGCAAAAATATTAAAATAAGCAAGAGGTTTTTCAAGTTTGTTAGGTATGCCCTTTATACTTAAGTGAAAGTTTTTGTATTTTTGCCATCCTTTTAATAAAAACTTATTTTTCAGTAAGTGAAGATGTTACGAATAGTGTGTTCGTAGTTGACTATCCCGCAGATCTTATGTGCTCTTTGTATTAATGTTACAAATGAAGAAAAAATTATTTGTTTTAGTTCTTTCCCTGACGCTATTGCCCCTGGTGGTCAAAAGTCAATGTGGAACGAATTTATCTGCAACAGATGCAGATGGCTATGTGTATCCGTCTCTACAAGTCGGACCGCATTGTTGGTTGCAAACCAATCTCAAAACTATGGCTCCCGGCGGTTTGGTTTATTATTCGGATATGTATCCCGATACAGCAGCCAACTTGGATATATATGGTCGCCTTTATAATTGGGAGACGGCAGTTCAAAATCCGATAGAGGTCGGCGAACATGGATTCGTTCGTGGCGTATGTCCAGTGGATTGGCATATTCCTACGGAATCGGAAGTTTTAGAACTGACTTCCAATATCGCTCCTGCTGTGCATGCAACGACCAAGTGGCTGACACCTGGTACTAACACCACCCAATATACTCAAATGCCTGGCGGTTTCTACAATGCCCGTACAAAACGATGTGAGAATCTTTGTGGCGAAGCATATTTCTGGTCTATCGGCAAAAATCAGGCCCCTGTTGAAGTGTGGTCAGACTGCCATTGCGACATGTTTCTGCTCAATTCGGGTAAGGTGCAAAACGGTCTTTCTGTTCGATGCGTCCATAATGTATATAGGGCGGAAGTCCAAACGGATTCTTCAAGTATTATTGATGAAACTACTGCCGTTTTGCATGGTACAGTTGCTTTTGCAGGTTATGATGATGATTATGAATGCGGCTTCCAATGGGGAAATGTTTTATATCATTTGGAAAATATCAAAGTGGAAAATCCCAATGCGCAAGTTGAAGGAAGTTATAGTGTGACTCTCGAAGGCTTGACACCTACAGAGACCTATTATTATAGGGCATACGTCGTAAATGATTTTGATACGACATTTGGCGCGATGATGAGCTTCACATTACTTGTAGATCCGGGAGTTACAACAAAGAATGTTGCAGATGTACAAACGAAAGCCGCCACTCTCCACGCTTCAATGACCAATCCTTTCAATGTCCCATTGGTCGAAACGGGTTTTTTGTTCAGCAACGTGAATGCGATACCGACATTCGCTGACACAAAAGTGCTGGCTTCAGATGCTGCGGCAGACAGCTACAGCAAACTGGTCACCGAGTTGTCACCGAATACATTGTATTATGTCCGTGCATACGTGATTACGGAAGATGATGATACTTTGTTAGCGGACAATGTGAAGGACTTTACAACATTGATTATACCGGCGGACACGACGAAGGAAATTACAGATATCCAAACGAAAGCCGCCACGCTCCACGCTTCAATGACCAATCCGTCCAATGTTCCATTAGCTGAAACGGGCTTTTTGTACAGCAGTGTGAATGCGATTCCGACATTCGCTGACACGAAAGTGCTGGCTTCGAATGCAGCAGCAGACAACTATAGTCAGCAGGTTGCAAATTTGTCTCCGAATACATCTTATTATGTTCGTGCATACGTGATTACAGAATTTAGGGATACGGTGTGTGCTGCCAACGTGAAGAACTTTACAACATTGATTATACCGACGGACACGACGAAGGAAATTACAGATATCCAAACGAAAGCCGCCACGTTCCACGCTTCAATGACCAATCCGTCTAATGTTCCAGTAGTCGAAAGGGGCTTTTTGTACAGCAGCGTGAATGCGATTCCGACATTTGCTGATACAAAAGTGCTGACTTCGGAGGCAGCGGCAGACAACTACAGCCAGCAAATCACAAATTTGTCTCCGAATACATCGTATTATGTTCGTGCATACGAGATTACAGAATTTAGGGATACGGTGTGTGCTGCCAATGTGAAGAGCTTTACAACATTGATTATGCCGACGGATACGACAAAGGAAATTACGGATATTCGATATCAATCTGCCATTTTCCATGCTTCTATAAACAATTCGTCCAATGTGCCATTTGTTGAAACGGGTTTTTTATACAGTGTTGAGAACGAAGTGCCGACATTTGCTGATACAAAAGTGTTAGTTTCGGATGCTGCGGCAAATAACTACAGTAAGCAGGTCGTCGAGTTGTCCCCGAATACTTCATATTATGTTCGCGCATACGTGATTACAGAATTTAGGGATACGGTGTGTGCTGCCAACGTGGAGAACTTTACAACATTGATTATACCGACGGACACGACGAAGGAAATTACAGATATCCAAACGAAAGCCGCCACGTTCCACGCTTCAATGACCAATCCG
>JAZUEE010000308.1:0-3393 GCA_045639985.1 Bacteroidales bacterium | reverse complement strand
AGTTCGCCTGCGGTGCGGATGGCTTCGCGGGCGGTGGAGCAACGTTGCAACAGCAGCATACAGTGGCGCTGGCAGTCGATAAGACCGCTGTCGGACTTCAGTTCCGCACGTCCGCCGAAAGTGGATTCTCCAATGGCCAGTTGCTTTTCATTGGCACACGGATAGGCGGTATTCAGGAATTGGAAAGTGTGTGCGGGCTGGTCGATTTCTCCTACAGGAATATCTTCATAGCGCGCCATCTTTCCGGGCTCGTTCTTGGCCCAAACGCGTTTGTAGAGCGTCTGCTTGTCACCCTTCTGATGATCTTTGGCGGGTTCCACCATAATGTTGGTGCGGGAGCGGTGACTGTCATCGGTATGAGAGGTCATCACAGAGCCGTCCGCAGAGGCCTTCTTGCCCACGGTAATGGTGGTACATTCCATACCTTCGGTAATAGGGTCAACTTGGTTTTGAGCTGGAGAAAACAAGATACCTCCAAAAACCAAAAAGACCATACTGAATAGTTTTTTCATATTCAAACGATTTATAATTAAGTATTTATATAATATCAAGACATTGCAGAATGGCTATCTACAACTCACTTAAAATCTATTCTTCTACAGACTCCAAATTACTATTTCCATCCGTTGCCTTGCTTTCCAATTCCATTTTTCCGAAACGGAACGTAATACCAGCGCTAATAAAACGACTCACATATTTGGACGTAGAAGAAGATATATAATACGGATTTTCATTCGTAGTATGATTCTTGTTCCAATTGAAAATATCGTTCACATTGATAAAGGCGGAAATCTTTCTATCCAAGAAATCAGCACGCAAACCACAATCAATAGAATAACGCGGTTGTGTTGTAGTAAACAACGTGACATTTTTGGAACGATAATTAGCAGAAGCATTAACCTCTAAGAACTTCCATAATTTAGCCCAGAAACGCAAACGGAAACTATATCCGAGATTGGTTACAATACGCGGGTCCGTTTCGTTGCGGAACTGAAATTCCGAACGACTATAATATACATTGGCATAAAAACGGATATTCATAAAAGATTTCAATCGATACGTGATATTGGCTTCACCACCCGTATTGATGGATTTTCCCGCATTAACAGGCATGGTAAAAGAAACCATTCGTCCAAAATAATCATTGAAAGCCACATCCGTCAATGTGCTCACCTGGTCTTTGGAATTTCTAAAATATGCCGTCAAACCGACATTACCGAACTTGTTGAAAAACTTAGTCCACCCGAACTCAAAAGAATTGGTGTAGGTAGGCAACAAATCCGGATTTCCCGTTGCATACGTATCTTCATTATAGGTAATGAAAGTGGAAAGCCGCGATGCTGACGGATTGCTGACTCGACGCGTATAACTCAACTTGAAATTGTGCATTGATTTGGTACGATAACTAAGATGCAATGAAGGGTACAAACTCCAATAACCTTTTGCCACGTTGTCTTTCGGGGAGTTGAGAATTTGGTAATCGTAATAGACGTATTCTGAACGCAGTCCGCCTTTAATAGTAAATCCTCCAAAAGAGTGTTGAATCGTAACATACGCATTGAAATTATACTCCTTCTCATCCGCATTCTTAAAACGCAAAGAATCAAGATTGAAAAGATCCGTGTCAAAAACCAGAGTGTCATAACGGGTGTAATTCTTTCCTAAATCCAAACTACCGCTGGCACCCACGCTGATTTCACCGTTTTTGTGATACGGGATGACGTAATCCAAACCGGCTGACGTGGAAAAACTATTGGCAAAAGAAGTGTCCAATCTATGTTTATCCAAATAATTCTGTGTAAGATAATCGCGGAAAAAGTCAGCGGAATTATGCGAATGATGATAGTTGAAATCCCAATTTGCTTGGATTTTATGTCCTTTGCTATTGAATTTATGCTCAAAATCAATGCCTCCGTACGTACCGGCACTCAAACCGGCAGAAATATTAGAGGTGCTGTATTGGAAAATATCCGGGTTATAAAGATATTCCCGTCGATACTCATCATTCGTACTGGACGATTTACTATAACTCGGATAGGCACCCGCCCAAAAACTCATCGTATTCAACGTATCAAAGATATAGGAACCGTTGAAATTAAAACCACCCGAAAAGCTATGGCTTCGAGAGTTACCGCTACTATGATAGGTTGTAGCCGTATCATGTTGGGTATCAAACTGTGTATAGGAATTTTCCGAAAGATTTTTTCGCAAAGAATAGGTTCCATTCAAATAAAAACTGAGCGATAGTTTCTTATCAGACCAAACGTATGAAATCCAAGGTGTCACATTGGGAGCAGAAGATCCGCGCACACCAAAACTCAAAAAGCTGTTCTTTTTGATTTCGGAAGTGGTCACAATATTGATAATGCCGGCATCGCTTTTCGAACTATACTTGGCGGAAGGATTGGTTATTACTTCTATACGTTCCAAGGAATTGGCCGGAAGTTGTTGGATAAATTCTTTAAGATTCTCTTCTGTCAGATGAGATGGGCGGTCATTGAGCCAAATTTCCACGGACGAAACGCCGCGCAACGTGATATTGCCTTCAATATCAACTTCCACACCCGGCGCATTTTCCAACGCATCAGCCGCCGTTCCACTTTGAATGGTAGGGTCTTCTGCCACGTTGTACATCGTCTTTTCCCCATCTACTAAATACACGGGTTTTTCACCGGCAATCGTAACCTCTTGAAGCGTATTGTTTTCCTTCCGCAATTTAAGTTGGCCAACTTCAATTACAGCATTGTCACCTCGGCACGTTACTGGAATAGTTAATGGAGAATAACCAACCATAAAGGCCATTAGATTGTATTTTCCAGCAGGTATATCCGTCAGAGAAAAATTACCTTCCGCATCCGTAAAGGTGATGCCCACATTACGCATTGTGGAATCCGGCGTTACAACACCAACGCGGACATAAAAAAGTTTGTCCTTGCGCAAACTATCCACTATCGAACCATGAATAGTATATGTGTTTTGAGCAAAAACCGATCCTACAATAGCCAATAAAACAAAAAGAAAAGATATACGCTTCATAGTATAGATGTTATATTATCGTTTCAAAAGTTTGCCTTTAACGCCGGAAAAGACTTTTTTCACCATTACTCTCTCATTGTAAACCAAAACAGCCAAATAAACGAAAAGCAGTACAGTATTAACAACATAAACCAAAATCTGATTGTGTGGACGAAGCAGCTGACTGAGATAGAAAAGTAGAACAGCCAAGGCAAAATAACCCAAGATGGCTTTCAGATTGTATGGAATAGGATTTTTTTTCTGCCCCACGATGTAGGAAAGCAGCATGCAGATTCCGTAACCGGCAAAGCCGCCCCACGCACATGCCATATAGCCGTATTTCGGCACAAAGATAAAGTTAATGGCCAAAAGCGCGAT
>JAZUEE010000307.1:0-16114 GCA_045639985.1 Bacteroidales bacterium | reverse complement strand
ACCAAATCCCTAAAATTGCGTTGCCCTTCGATATCGGCGATGGTGAAAACCATCGGATTCAGGGTAAGACTCGGCAGTGCGGGAGCCACGCGCTTGTAAATTGCCTCAATACCTATCACAATACATTTGGCATCCGAATGATTGAGGATGTAAGTATAGTCGTCGGCGGAAAGTGTGGGATAAACGGGCACGTGAACCAAACCGGCCATCATAATGCCCATATCCATAAAGTTCCACTCGGGGCGGTTGTTCATAATCGTTGCCACCTTATCACCTCTTTGAAGGCCGAGTTCAAGTAAGGCACAGGCAATCGAGTGCGATATTTCTATATATTCATCAACGCTGTACTTGCGCCATTTTCCATTCTCTTTACCGCAGAGGATGTCGTTCTTTCTGTATTTTTCCTTAAGTATGTCAAGGATATCAAAAAGTCGGGTTATCTTCATAATCTGGGTTTTTCAAAAGTTGCAAACGTAGCAAAAGGCGTTTACTTTCAATCGATATTTATCTCAATTCCAACTTCACCACGTTTTCAACATGTTGTGTGTGCGGGAACATGTCCACGGGTTGCACGGCAACGACCTTGTATTTTTCGTTCAACAGCGTAAGGTCGCGGGCCTGCGTTGCGGGATTACAACTCACATAGACGATGCGCGGCACTTCCAATTTGAGCAGTTGCTCAATCACATTAGGGTGCATGCCGGCGCGTGGCGGGTCGGAAATGACCACGTCGGGTTTGCCGTGTTTTTTAATAAAGCTGTCTGTGAAAATCTTGGCCATGTCGCCAACCAGAAACTCCGTATTGCCAATATTATTCTGTGCGGAATTGATTTTAGCATCAGCCACTGCGGTATCCACATATTCAATGCCAACCACGCGCTTGGCCTGATGCGCCACGAAATTGGCAATGGTGCCAGTGCCCGTAAACAGGTCATAAACCACATCGCCCGATTTAATATCCGCAAATTCGCGTGCCACTTTGTATAAATTGTAAGCCTGCTTACTGTTTGTTTGATAAAAGGATTTCGGTCCGACCTTGAATTTCAGTCCTTCCATCTCTTCCATAATGTAATCCTGCCCTTTAAAAAGATGGAATGGAAGATCGAAGATGGCGTCATTCATCTTCGTATTAATCACATACACCAAAGAAGTGATTTCCGGAAAGCGGTCGGCGATAGCTTGCAGCAAACCTTTGGAGTCCTCATTGAGTTCCGTGATAACGACCACCAGCATAATATCGCCCGTAGAAGCCGTGCGGATGATGATGTTACGCAGAAGTCCCACCTGCTCACGCGGATTGTAAAACGCCAAATCGTGTTCCATCGCGTAAGCACGACAGAAGAGGCGAATATCGTTGCTGGGTGCTTCTTGCAACCAACAATGCTCAATATCAAGCACTTTGTCGAACATGCCCGGCACATGGAATCCCAGACAACGTTGTTCGTAGAACTCTCCATCTTCATATTTTTTCAAATCCTCGTATGAAAGCCACTTCATCGTGGAGAAGGTGTATTCCAGTTTGTTACGATAATAATATTGCTTTTCAGAGCCAATAATGGGCATCAAATCCGGGAACTCGAATTTGCCCAAGTGACGGAAATTGTCTTCCACCTGTTTCTGTTTGAAAGCCAATTGCTTGTCATACGAAAGCATCTGCCATTTGCAGCCGCCGCAATTGCCAAAATGGGCACAAGGAGGAACCACGCGGTCGGGTGACGGCGTGCGGATGGCCAATAAGTTGGCTTCGGCATAACCGTGTTTGCGTTTATAGATTTCCACATCCACAAAGTCGCCGGGAACAGCATACGGCACAAAAATGGTCAAACCATCCAACTTGGCCACGGCTTTGCCTTCTGCGCCTGCAGAGAGGATTTCCAAATTTTCAATAGTATATCGTTTAAATGACATTCTTATTTTAACAGTTTAAGGTTTAAGGTTGATAATTGCGTATCGCTATCTATAAAAACCCATTTCATCAAGGTATTGAAAGACTTTGGGCGGAAGCATATAGCGTACAGATTTCCGCAATTTGATATTATCGCGAATCATCGTTGAAGAGAGTTCTATTTGAGGTGCATCGACAAACGTCACGTAAGGATGGTTTTTCCTTTCCGCCGCGTCACAATTTGGACGGGGATAAACATACAAGTGATAATTATTCAAAATCCAGTCATAATTGAGCCACTTTTCAAAAGTCTGCAGATTGTCTTCACCCATAATCAATGCAAACTCGCGCTGTGGGTATTTTTCCTGGAGATGTACTAACGTATGGCAAGTATAGGATGGCTGGGGCAAACCGAACTCCACATCGGAGGCCTTGAAACGGTCATCCTCTTCAATGGCTAAATTCACCATGTAGAGACGTTGCCGGTCATCCAACAAAGATGACTTTTTCTTTAACGGATTGCAGGGAGATACGACAAACCAAATCTCTTGCAAATCAGAGTGTTCAAGCATATACTCCGCAATAATGAGATGCCCGACATGGATGGGGTTGAACGAGCCAAAGTAGAGACCTGTTTTGTGCATGTGCATTTTTTATAAAAGTCGGCAAAAGTACAAAAAAAGTGTAAAAGGAAGAAAGGTTACTGCTGCAAATAATCAGCAGGCAGAACAGCAAATGTGCAGCCGGAAAAATGCTTAATGTTTCCTGTAACTAATTTCACGCCAACATGTTGAATGCTATCTTTCATCTTATTTGCCATTTCGACATGAAGATATCTCAGCCTCGATATCCTCCTCTGTCAATTCGGCAGTCCCATTAAACTGAGCAACATTGTTTAGAGCGTATAAAGCTTCCAATCCGGCATTGTTCTCTTCCCTCAATTCAAAAGGGAGTCCGCCCACAGCCAATGATTTTTTAAAAAAAGCACGCACTGCAGTAGGAAGGTCCAAACCCAACCTATCAAATAAAGCGGCTGCCTGATTCCTTAAATTTTCGTCCATTCGGATTTGTAATATAGAAGATGACATTTGTATTGGTTTTTATATATTTTCAAATGCAAAAGTAATACATTTTTTTGAATTACCAACTTTTTTATTTTTTTATTCCAATACAATCCGAACTTTATGGAAATGAGCGGAAATTTTTTCGTCCCTACATAATTGGCAATATGACGAACACTAATGCGTCCCAGACGGCGTGCGAGACAATCAGCGCTGGCAGCAAAGAAGGGCGCAGTCGGTATAGCAAGCCCCAGATAAAGCCGGCTACCAGGGCGGCCATTACCAACATAAAGTTGAAGGACCAAATGTGCACCAGCGCGTAAATTATCGTTGTGACCACGAAACCCACATTTTCAGCTGAAAACAAGCCCTTTCGAGAAGGGAACAATTTCACCATTTCGCGTTGTACAAATCCTCTCCAGAAAAACTCTTCAGCAGGGCCGATGACGAATAACAGCAACAAGGCAATCACACCATCCGGCAATCCTGTTTTCATACCATACACGGCATCTACCTGCGGGCGGGCAAAATCAATCAGCCATTGCGAAACTTTGTCGCCAAGCCAAAAGATGCCCCAGAGAACAAAAGCAATCGCAAAGCCGACAACAATCTGCAACGCTATGTTTTTGAAGTTTTTATCTACATTTTGAAAAATTTCCTGTCCTCTGGAAAACAGCAGTGTCATCGTCGTCAACACCACGGCGGCAAACGCCATCGTCAGCCAGAAGTTGGTCAGACCGGCAGTCCACGGGCTGAACATATAGAACCACAGCAGCGCCGCAATCAGCAACGGAACAACTATCTTATAATAAGATTTAGTCATTTTCATGTTCCAAAACTACAAAATAGAAGCTAATACAAAGCCGATAGTCAGCAGCACGCTGAAGACCAACTGCAATTGCGCCGTTTTCTGGTCCAAGCCCATCAGTGCGTCTTTGCCTTTGGCAACATATTGTCTGGCCGCACGGATATTACGAATAGCGGGGAATAATGCCACTATACATAAGAGTGACAGCCACGGCAGACGACCTACCAGAACAGCGCCAAGCACGCATATAAAAGGAATTATCATATAGGCGACGTAAAGTTTGGCCGATGTGTTGTCGCCGAGAAGCATAGCAAAAGTTTTGATGCCAGCTGTTTTATCGCTTTCAATATCTACCGTATTGTTGGCGTGGAGCACCGCGACAGTAATCAAACCGATGGGCAGTGCCAGCACCAATGCATCCCAATAGAAGGAGCCGATAGCCACGTATGTCGTGCCGATAATAGGCAGAATAGAGAAATTCAGAAAGATGGTAAGATCGCCTAACGCTCTGTATTTCAAGAAAGAGTAGCCAACCGTGAGCAACGCGCCCAAACAACCTAAAGCCAGCAACGGCCAACCTACGCGCAGAACGAGCACCAAGCCAATCGCAACGCCAATGGCCAACAGAATGGCTCCGAATTTCAGATACTCCTTCGGCTCAAAATGGTGAAACACCAAATTGGGAACGGCATAGGCCTGCTCATTATCCACTCCCGACCGATAATCGGCCCAATCGCTGAGCACATTTCCGCCGGCGTGAAAGAAAACAATACCAACCAAAGCCAAAACAGCGTTCAGCCAACTAATCAACGAAACTTCAAAAATCCAAGCCAAATAGGCCGTTGTAACAACCACCGGCATGACAGACACCGGGAAAGACCAATAGCGCGTAACCGCGAACCATTCCTTCAAAGAGTGTTTCATAAAGTCAAAAAATTAAGGGCGCAAAAATAGGAAATTTACCTCAGCAAACGAAGTTTCAGAAATCATACTTCCTTTTACACTTTTACATTCTACTAAAAAATAGCACCCACAATACTGAAGCTACCATCTGCGCATACCCTAATTAACTCATTATCGCATTGTCACATTAGCACATTATTTTTTGTATTTTCGCGGCCTTATTAAAACAAAGCAACTATGGGACAAAAACTACCGATTGGCATACAGAATTTTGAAGACCTGCGAAACAAAGGGTTCAAATATGTGGATAAGAGCGACATCGTTTACAAGTTGGCCACAGAGGGGAAATACTACTTCCTATCACGACCACGGCGATTCGGAAAGAGTTTGCTGCTCAGCACCATAGAAGCATATTTTCAAGGCAAGCGCGAGCTGTTCGACGGGCTCGCCATTGCTAAATTGGAAACCGAATGGACGGAATATCCCATTCTGCACTTAGACCTGAACACTCAAAAATACGATTCGACAGAAGCTCTCAACACACTTCTTAACGAAGAGGTGACCAAATGGGAACGTCTCTACGGAAAAGACGAATCTGAGACGGCCATAGGAAGAAGATTTCAAGGCATCATCCGCCGCGCCTACGAGAAGACCGGCCGTCAGGTGGTGATTTTGGTTGATGAGTATGACAAACCGCTGTTGCAGGCCATCGGCAATACGGAGCTGCAGGATGCCTACCGCGCCACCCTGAAGGGCTTCTACGGGGCACTCAAGTCCATGGATGGCTGCATACGATTCGCCTTCCTCACGGGCGTCACCAAGTTTGGCAAAGTCAGCGTGTTCAGCGATTTGAACAACCTAAACGACATTTCGATGGATGCAGCATTCTTTGACATCTGCGGCATCACAGAAAAAGAACTCCGTACGAATTTTGAGGTGGAGGTTTCCGAATTGGCCGATAAGTTGGGCAAGTCTGTGGATGAAACATACGTCGCGCTACGCGAGAACTACGACGGATACCATTTCTGCGAAGAAAATCAGCCCGGAATATACAATCCTTTCAGTCTGCTCAACGCTTTCTTCAAAGGGAATATCGGTGCCTATTGGTTTGAAACCGGCACGCCGACCTATCTGATGGAGCTGCTCAAACAGCACCATTATGTGCTCCCCAATTTGGAACAAGAGGAACCCGATGCCGACACTTTGAACAGCGTGGATATCGCCTCCTCCAATCCCATTCCCGTCATCTATCAGAGCGGTTACCTGACCATCAAGGGCTATGATCCGGATTTCGGTCTTTTCCGTCTGGGATTCCCGAACAAAGAGGTCAAACAGGGCTTTTTAAAATACCTCATGCCCTACTATGCCAACACGGTTCAAGGCAAGTCCGCTTTCGAAATCAGCCGCTTCGTACGCTCGCTGCGCGAGGGCGACATTGAGGGCTTCATGGAACGGGTCCAGTCGTTTCTCAGCGCCTGCCCCTACGAGTTGGAGCCCGAGCAGGAACGCCACTTCCAGAGCGTGATGTTCATCCTCACCGCCCTTTGCGGCTACCACGTGCAAATTGAGGAACACACCAACAAGGGCCGAATGGATATGACCGTGCAGACGAAAGATTACGTCTATATCTTCGAGTTCAAGTTCAACAAATCGGCGGAAGAGGCCCTCGCCCAAATTGACGAAAAGGGCTATGCCGAGCGTTTCCAAGGCGATGAGCGAACATTGATGAAGATCGGTGTGAACTACAGCACCGCGGAGAGAAACATCAATGCGTGGGAAATCAAACGGTGAGTGCTTAGTTTCAAGTTTCAGGTTTCAAGTATAAAATTTAAAAGAAGAAATTCATAAAACCCAGATCACTGTTCACTGTTCACAGTTCACTAATAATCAATAACGTGGCAAAAAACAAAACACAATATTTTTGTAAAAACTGCGGGGCCCAATCAGCGCAATGGATTGGGCGTTGTCCGTCCTGCGGGGAATGGAACACATTCGTAGAAGAAGTCATCGCCCGCGAAGAGACACCTATCAAAGGACGTTCCAATGCGGTCATCACGAAAAGTTCGCCAAAGCCAATTGACGAAGTCTCGCTTCTGCAGTTACCGCGCATCAACACCTCCTTCAGCGAGTTCAACCGCGTATTGGGCGGTGGCATCGTAGCAGGTTCTATCATTCTATTGGGCGGCGAACCCGGCATTGGAAAATCCACACTGCTATTGCAAATGGCCCTCCGCGTGCAAGGTCCTAAAATTCTATACGTCTCTGGCGAGGAAAGCGAAGCGCAACTCAAGATGCGTGCCGCCCGCCTATCCGACCAAAAAGCACCCAACTGCTTTGTACTCACCGAAACAGGCACGCAGGAAATCTTCAAACACGTGGAGCAACTTCAACCCGACATCATCATTGCGGATTCCATTCAGACGATGCAGAGCAATTTATTAGATTCTGCCGCCGGCTCCATCTCGCAACTCAAAGAGTGCGCTGCCGAGTTCCAGCACCTCGCTAAAACCACGGGTATCCCCGTGTTCCTCATCGGGCACATCACGAAAGATGGAACCTTAGCCGGCCCGAAAATCTTAGAACACATCGTGGATACCGTACTGCAATTCGAAGGCGACCAACATTATGGTTATCGCATCGTGCGCTGCATCAAAAACCGCTTCGGCTCCACGTCCGAAATGGGCATTTTCGAGATGACACAAAGCGGTCTCAACGAGATACTCAATCCTTCCGAAATTCTGCTTTCACAACACGAAGAAGATTTCAGCGGCAACGCCGTGGCCTGCATTTTGGAAGGCAACCGTCCCATGATGATTGAAACGCAGGCCTTGGTCAGCTCCGCCGTATATGGTATGCCGCAACGTTCCGCCACGGGCTACGACATACGACGGATGAATATGCTGTTAGCTGTTTTAGAGAAACGATGCCATTTCAAACTCGGTGCCAAGGACGTGTTTTTGAACATCGCCGGCGGCGTGCGCGTGGAAGACCCCGCCATCAATCTGGCCATTGTAGCCGCCATCTTATCCTCCGCCACCGACATCGCCATTGATGCCAAAACCTGCTTCGCTGGCGAAATGGGCCTCAGCGGTGAGGTTCGCCCCGTAACACGCATCGCCCAGCGCATCGCCGAAGCCGACAAACTTGGATTTACTCGCATGTTCGTCTCCAAATATAACCTTAAAGGCATTAATCTCAACGACTTTCATATCAAAATCATCCCCATCGCCAAAGTGGAGGAGATGTTTAAGACGCTCTTTGAATGAGCTATTCTATACGTAAATACACTCGTTTCAAGTTTCAAGGACATTAATAACTTCATAGCTTCATAATTCAGATCACAGACATGAATCAACATCTCAACACAGATCTCAGTTCACAATTCACTGCTCACTCGTCACAGAATACCATCTGCAAGGAGGGCATTGTGCGAGCCGTCAGTGGTGAAAATATCGAAGTGGAAATCACCATCAGTTCTGCGTGCAGCGAATGCCATGCCAAAAGCATCTGCATGCCTTCCGACCACAAGCAGGAAACCGTCACGGCAAAAAGTCTCTACGGAGAGCATTTTGAAGTGGGCGACAAAGTAAACTTGGTGCTCAAGAGCAGCGCGGGACGCAAGGCCGTCGTTATCGCCTACCTGCTTCCGCTTATCGTTTTCATGGTGGCCTTATTCGGCAGTTACATTCTCTTCCACAACGAATTGGCAAGCGTATTGATCTGCCTAACCTTCGTCGTCCTTTATTTCATCATCCTAAAAAGAAAAAGTAAAAAAATAGAAGGAGAATTTGAGTTCTTCGTTAAGAAAAAACTTTAAGTCAATGAGCGTTTTTTAAGTTTAATAACACCTCCTCATTACCGCATTATCACATTAACTAATTACCGCATTAACTAATTATCACATTACCGCATTATCACAATGAAAATCATCGGCATAACAGGAACATTAGGTGCAGGCAAGGGCACCATCGTGGAATACTTAATCCAGCACTACGGTTACAAACATTATTCTGTGCGCGGCTATCTGACGGAAGAAGCCAAACGTCGCGGAATGGAAATCAACAGGGACACCTTCGTGCAAGTTGGCAACGATTTGCGGGAAAAGAACGGCCCGTCATTTATCACGGACGAATTATACAAGCAGGCAGAGGCAGCCGGTGTCAACGCCATCATTGAAAGTGTGCGCACACCCGGTGAAGTGGAATCTCTGCGCAAAAACGAGCATTTCCTGCTTTTCGCTGTCAATGCCGACCCGAAAATACGTTACGAGCGCATCGTCAACCGCAATTCCGAAACGGACCATGTTAGTTTCGAGACATTCATAGAAAACGAACAACGAGAAATGTCTTCCACCGATCCTAATCATCAAAACATAGGACGCTGCATGGAAATGGCAGATTTCGTATTTTTGAACAACGGAGATTTTGACAATCTTTATCGCCAAATAGAAGAAGTTCTTACTAAATAGAGCTTGGAATCTATTTTTTACTAAAAAGGATTTTTTTATGAAAATCCCATTGTTTATAAAATTCATTATAACAACAAATATAATAGTGAATTAGAACGTATTTTTGCGCGTTTTTGACAATTCCAAAATATGAAGAAAATCTTTATCGTCCTTTTATGCGCCTGCTTCGCATGTCAATTCTCAGGATGCGTTACAAAGCAGAAATACAATGAGTTACAAAGCCAATATAAAAAATGTCAGGATGAACTGATATATGCCAACGCGGAAAACGTGGATGCGGTAAACGCCCGCAAACAGCTCTCCGCGGAATTGGATGCCCTAACGGTGAAAGCCGAACAATTGGTAAAAGACACACTGTCTCTATCTCGCCGGTTGCGTCAATCAGAACGAGATTTGGCCAAAGCCACCCACGATTATGACGACCTATTGAAAAGTTTTGCCGAACAAAATGTCAACAATCAGAATCAGATGAATGACATGTTGAATAACATCGACAAAATCAAAGACGAGTTGAATGCCAAAGAAAAATTACTGAACGCCCAACAGGACTCATTAATCGCCGCCAAACGCATTTTAGAAGCCAAAGAAGCTCGCATTCAAGAAATGCAAGATATCTTGAATCAGAAAGATGCGGAAGTAAAAGCATTAAAAGACAAAGTCAGCAACGCACTGAAGGGATTTGAAGGCAGCGGACTGAATGTGAAAGAACAAGATGGAAAAGTTTACGTTTCCATGGATGACAAACTGCTGTTTGCCTCCGGCAGTTGGACGCTGAACGAGCAAGGATTATCGGCCATCAAGCAACTGGCCAGCGTATTGGAAACAGAAAAAGAAATTTCCGTATTGATTGAAGGTCACACCGATAACGTACCTTTCCGAGGCAGCGGCCAAGTAAAAGACAACTGGGACTTGAGCGTAATGCGTGCCACATCGGTAGTGAAAGCCCTTTTGCAGAACGGCGACATCGAACCGGTTCGTCTTTCCGCTTCCGGTCGTAGTGAATATCTGCCCATTGATAATGCGGATAATGCCGAAGCACGTGCCAAGAACCGCCGCACGGAAATCATCCTCACCCCGAATTTGAACAAACTGTTCGAATTAATTCAGAACAACTAAGATGCAGTTCGCCCGCACGCTGTTAGCGTGGTACGAAGAAAACAAACGTTCTCTGCCTTGGCGGGGAGAACATGACCCCTATAAAATATGGGTTTCCGAAATCATCCTCCAACAAACCAGGGTTCAACAAGGTTGGGACTATTACCTACGTTTTATAGACACCTTCCCAGACGTGCAAGCATTGGCCCATGCTGAAGAAGAAGAAGTGCTGCGCGTATGGCAGGGCTTGGGTTATTACTCACGCGCCCGCAATATGCACTGCGCCGCCCAACAAATAATCATCCAACATAAAGGTCGATTTCCTAACACATACGAAGAAATTCGCGCACTCAAAGGCATTGGCGATTACACGGCAGCCGCCATCTCCTCCATCGCTTTCACACTACCCTACCCTGCTGTGGATGGCAACGTGCTGCGTATTATCAGCCGCATTTTCGGAATATGTGAAGACATATCCCAAAATTCAACTCGCAAAAAAATCACTACCCTATGCGAAGAGCTCATCGACGCTGACTGTCCTGGGACCTTTAACCAAGCGATGATGGATTTCGGTGCGACCCTCTGTACCCCGCAAAATCCACATTGCGAAACTTGTCCCTTCGCCAAAAAATGCTACGCACTTCGCCAAAACATGGCAGACATACTTCCTGTTAAGAAAAACAATATCGTCAAAAAGGAACGACATTTCCACTACGTCTGTTATATATATAACAATAGTATAATATTGGAAAAAAGGACCGCCAAGGATATTTGGCAAAACATGTATCAATTTCCACTTATAGAAACCGCCACATCAACTCCTCCGTTAAAAAAAACGCCCGTTCTCGTGCTCAAAGAGATTCTTTCGCACCAAATCATTTTCGCGAACTTCTATATAAAATCAATACGAAAATCTCCCAAACTCAAAGCGGGACAGTTGATTGTCAACATAGACGACATCAACAAGTACCCCATGCCAAAAATCATGGTTGAATTTCTCACCCAAACAGAACTAACCAATGGATAATACCGACGAATATTATATGAGAATGGCGCTCAATGAAGCGCAAGAGGCAAACGACACAGACGAAGTTCCAGTTGGAGCCGTCATAGCCCTAAACGGAAAAATCATAGCCCGCGGGCACAACATGACAGAAATGCTGCATGACGTCACCGCGCACGCGGAAATGATTTCCATCACGGCAGCTTCTTCCGCTTTAGGTGCAAAATACCTCAAAAATTGCACCCTATATGTCACTTTGGAGCCATGCATCATGTGTGCGGGGGCCTTGATGCACGCACAAATCAAGCGCATCGTATATGGTGCTGATGACCCGAAAAAAGGGTTTTCCCTTCTAAAAAAGGATTTTTTTCCTAAGAATATTTCTGTAGAAAAAGGTATTTTAGCGGAAGAATGTGCTCAGATTTTGAAAGATTTCTTCAAAGAAAAACGTTAAAAAAGGAATGAAAAACAAAAAAAGGATGCTGTTTAGCATCCTTTTTCTTGGTGACCCCTGCAGGATTCAAACCTGCAACCTTTTGATCCGTAGTCAAATACTCTATTCAGTTGAGCTAAGGGGCCTTGCCATTTTTTGACAGCGCAAAAATACATTTTTTTCAATATAGTGCACCAAAAAAAATAAAAAAAAATTTCGGGGTATTGGATATCAATTAAAAAAAAGTGTATTTTTGCGGCCTCAAACAACGAAAGGTATTGAGCTATGGTGTAACGGTAGCACTACAGTTTTTGGTACTGTCTGTGTAGGTTCGAATCCTGCTAGCTCAACTCGAACGAACTCTCACCTTTGGGTGGGAGTTTTTTTATACTTAGAAGTAAAAAACAATAAAAATTTACAACCAATAACAACATTACAATGGAAGAACACGTAAAACTTATTGACACCTTTTCAGAGTTCAAGGAATCGAAAAGCATTGACCGTGAAACGCTGATGCACATTCTTGAAGACGTCTTCCGTGCCGCGCTGATTAAGAAATACGGACCAGACGCGCAATTCGACATCATCGTCAACGTGGACCGAGGAGATCTTGAAATCCAACACACCCTGGAAATTGTAGAAGACGGGGAAGTGGAAGATGAAGGCAATCAGATAGCGCTTTCAGACGCTATTAAAATCGAGCCCGACTTTGAAATTGGCGAAGAGGTTGTGGAAAACATCAAGCTCACAGACTTCGCTCGTCGCGAAATCCTGGCGCTCCGACAAAACCTCAGCACCAAAATCATGGAATATGAAAAGGACGTCATCTATAAAAAATACGAGCACCGCATTGGCGAGCTCATCACAGGCGAAGTTAACCAAGTTTGGCGTAAGGAAATCCTCGTATATGATGAGGACCGCGTGGAATTAGTTTTACCCAAAAGCGAGCAAATTCCAGCCGACCGCTACAAGAAGGGCGATTCCATCACAGCAGTGGTGGCTCGTGTTGAAATCCAATCTTCCACCCCACGTATCATTATTTCACGTACCTCTCCGATCTTCTTGGAGCGCCTGATGGAAGCTGAGATCCCCGAAATTGATGACGGCCACATCACCATCAAAAACGTCGTGCGCGCACCTGGAGAAAGAGCCAAAGTCCTCGTCGAATCCTTTGACGACCGCATCGACCCTGTTGGTGCTTGCGTCGGCATGAAGGGTAGCCGTATCCACAGCATCGTCCGTGAACTCCACAATGAAAACATCGATATTATAAGCTATACTTCCAACGTCGAACTGCTCATTGCCAGAGCATTGAGCCCGGCTAAAATTTCCTCTATGGAAATCGATGAAGAAAACAAGACAGCCAACGTCTATATGAAATCCGACCAAGTATCCCTCGCCATCGGTAAAGGCGGTTACAACATCAAACTCGCCTCCAAATTGTCCGGATACGAAATAGATGTCTTCAGAGACGACATTGACCAGGAAGAAGATGTCCAACTAACCGAATTCTCCGATGTTTTCGACGACTGGGTCATCGAACAGTTCATCAATATCGGCTGTGACACCGCCAAGAGCGTACTCAACCTCAGCCGCGAAGAACTTATCAAACGTACTGACCTCGAAGAAGAAACCGTGGATGCTATGATCGCAGCCGTCAAGGAAGAACTTGACATCACTGAATAATCATCTTTTCCACAATCATTTAACGACAAAAAAATCGAACGTTTTAGAATATCAATATGGCAGAGGAAAAAAGAAAAATACCACGTTTAGGAAAAGCAGCCGGCGAGTTCAATGTCTCTATCGGCACCATTACCGCATTACTCCAAAAGAAAAACTTCGATATTGAAGAAAATCCTAACGCAAAACTTTCTGAAGAAATGTATGACATTCTTCTTCAAGAGTTTGCAGGTGAAAAACGGGTAAAAGCAGAGGCAGATAAAATCGATATCGGCTCGTATAGTGCTAAAGCCAAATCGGAAACTGCCAAACCGAAAACCGTTAAAGAGGATGAACCGGAAGAACCCGCTGAAGAAAATGCGCTCATCATTAAAAACGTCAACATCATCAATCCTCCTCAACATATTGAGACAGAGATGCCTACTCCTAAAGTGTTAGGCAAAATAGATTTAGAAGCATTAAATCCCAGCAAAAAGGCGAAAAATCCTTCTGAAGACAACCATTCTCCCAAAACGGAAACTCAACCTAAGGAAGAAACCGCTGAAAATGATAATCTCCCAGAGGATACATCCGTTAAATCAGATCCTACAGAACCACGCAAAGCGCATTCTACTGAGCCCCAAAAAGTTCCAGAACACATTGAAACTGTGGTAGCCAATTTGGAACAGCCCAAGGTCATTGACAAGATTGATTTATCTTCCCTCAATCCCAAAAAGAAAAAAAGTGAAAGCGCATCTGTAAACAAGGAGCCAGCTGCTGAAAGCAACATAAAGGAACCGACAGAAGAAGCAACGGATACCGAATCCGCTCCTTCCGTTCCAGAAAAGAAAGTTGAATTTATTAAAACCGAAGTAGCCAAACTGACAGGTCCTAAGGTCATGGGAAAAATAGAACTTCCTGTGGAAAAACCAAAAGAACCGAAAAAAGAAGATCGGAAAGCCGCTGACACGAACAATCTGGACAAGAAAAAGAAAAAACGGAAGAGGATAATCAAACAAACCGGCATTAAACCTAACTTGTCCGGGAAAGAAGATAAAGCCACTAAAAACGAGCCCGAGAAAGTGGAAATTTCTCCTGAAGACATTCAACGCCGTATTAAGGAAACCAAACAACGTTTGGAACCTACCGGAAAGACCAAAGCCGCTAAGAGAAGAAAAGAAAAACGCCAGTTGATTCATGAACGAATTGAGGAGCAAGAACTTTTAGAGATAGAAAACCAAAAGATTCTCAAAGTAACGGAATTCCTCACTGCCAACGAGCTGGCCACGATGATGAACAAGCCCGTGACGGAAATCATATCTACTTGTATGAGCATCGGATTGTTTGTTTCCATCAACCAACGATTAGATGCTGAAACAATATCCCTATTGGCTGAAGAGTTCGGATTCCAAATCGAATTTATCGGTGCGGATGCTGATGAGGCCGAAAACATGGAAGAGACGGATGCTCCAGAAGATTTGGTTCCGCGCCATCCTATTATTACTGTAATGGGTCACGTTGACCATGGTAAGACATCCCTCTTGGACTATATTCGTAAGACTAATGTCATTGCCGGTGAAGCCGGTGGTATCACCCAACATATCGGCGCATACGAAGTATCTTTAAGCGACGGACGAAAAATCACATTCTTGGATACTCCGGGGCATGAGGCCTTCACCGCCATGCGAGCCCGTGGTGCGAAAATCACCGACTTGTGTATTATTGTGGTTGCCGCCGATGATGCCGTGATGCCGCAAACCATAGAAGCCATCAATCACGCACAAGCCGCCGGCGTCCCTATGGTTTTCGCCATTACCAAGATTGACAAGCCGAACTCCAATCCTGACAAAATCAGGGAAGAATTGGCCAACATGAATATATTGGTGGAAGACTGGGGCGGTAAGTATCAATGTCAGGAAATTGATGCCAAGCACGGTACCAACGTCAACGAGTTGTTGGAAAAAGTACTTTTGGAAGCAGAATTGCTCAACCTGAAAGCCAATCCGAATCGTCGCGGAACTGGTGCTGTCATTGAATCTTCTTTGGATAAAGGTCGTGGCTACATTGCCAAAGTTCTTGTAGAAAACGGGACATTGTCTGTTGGCGATCCCATTTTGGCCGGCAGCTGTTTTGGTAAAGTAAAGGCGATGTTCAACGAACGAAACCAACCCATCAAATCTGCAGGACCCGCCACGCCGGTACTCTTGTTAGGATTAAACGGTGCGCCGCAAGCCGGTGACACCTTCAAGGTTTGCGAAACCGAACAAGAAGCCAGAGCCGTTGCCACCAAACGTGCCCGCTTGGTACGTGAAATGGGACTCCGGACCCAAAAACACATCACCTTGGAAGAAATCGGACGCCGTATTGCCATCGGAGATTTCAAAGAGCTCAATATTATTGTCAAAGGTGACGTGGATGGCTCCGTCGAAGCTTTGTCCGGTGAATTGTTGAAACTCTCCACCGAACAAGTCCAAGTAAACGTCATCCACAAATCCGTCGGTGCGGTTACCGAAACCGACGTCATGTTGGCAACTGCCTCCAACGCACTCATCGTGGCCTTCCAAGTTCGTCCGACTGCCGGTGCCCGTAAAACCGCCGAAGCCGAACAAATCGACATTCGCACCTATTCCATCATCTATACGGCCATCAACGAAATTAAAGAGGCCATCGCCGGTATGCACTCCCCAGAAATCCGTGAAAAAGTGGTGTGCAACATCGAAATCCGCGAAGTATTCCACATTTCCAAAGTCGGCAACGTGGCCGGTTGTCTTGTCCTCAAGTCGGATCGTAGCCATG
>JAZUEE010000306.1:0-14649 GCA_045639985.1 Bacteroidales bacterium | reverse complement strand
CGATGACGAAGCCGTTGTCAGTGAACAATTTCTTCATAATCTGAGCTTTTTCGCCATATTCCTTCACATCGTCAATGTAGTTGTAAGTGCCGTCGTTGCAAGCTTTGAAGATAGCGGCCATAGTGTATTGTGCGGAATGAGCGACACCGGAAGTGAGCGCGTAAACGGTACCGTAGATGATGGCACGGCCGAGTTTCTTCATGTTGAAGTAAGGAACGAGGTCGTCGAATTCGCGGCTGAACATCTTGTTGGACATAATCATCATAGAGATACGTTCACCTGCGTAGCTGAATGCCTTGGAGCCGGAAATCAACAGAGTATAGTTGTCAGTATATTTGCCAACGGAAGGCTGATAAGGAGGAACACCCGGTTTGGATATGTTGTTACGGAAGTCCATTCCGAAGTAGGCGAGGTCTTCGAATACAAACACATCGTATTTGTTGGCCATTTCGCCGATAATTTGGAGTTCTTCTTCTGTGAAGCAGATCCAGGAAGGGTTGTTCGGGTTGGAGTACATAATGGAGTGTATGTTGCCTTTTTCGAGGTAGCTTTCCAATTTGGCTCTCAGTTTCTGTCCGCGGTAGTTATAGACGTCGAAGGTTTCATATTTGAAGCCCATAACGCGGTGTTGTTGTTTTTGGACCGGGAAACCCGGGTCGATGAAGAGGGTAGTGTCGCGCTCTTTGCGGCAGCGAACGAAAGTCATGAAACCAGCCATGCCGCCCATCATTGAACCAACGGTAGGAATACAGTTTTCAGGATTGACATCCAAATCGATGAAGTTTTTCACGAATTTAGCGGCTTCCACTTTGAGTTCAGGAATGCCTTCGATGTCGGGGTAGATAGCTGCGACGCCATTTTGAAGGGCTTTGATTTGAGCTTCCACACCGACGTGGCAAGCTGGAAGACCGGGGATGCCCATTTCCATACGGACGAATTCCTTACCGGATGCCTTTTCTATTTCGTTAATCAAACGTTTGACTTCACGGATGGATGCTTTGCCAACTTCTTTAATACTGCTTTCTGCAACAATTTTGTCAACGATTTCTGATGGGATAGGGGTGTTTTTCATATAAAATGTTTGTTTTTAGATTATTAAAATATCAGTATTAGGGCGGCAAATATACAAAAAAAGGGCAATCTTTTGATTGCCCTGAGAAAGTATTGAGAGACTCAATTATCTTCTTTTTTTGTTAGGAGTTGTGCTGCCAGCTTCTAATGATCTGGTAGCATCTCTTTCAGCTTTGTCAATTGCTTTGTTAGCAACTTTTGCAGCTGCTTGTTCAGCATGTTCTTTTACGGAAGGAGTTTCTTTAGAAGCAGTCATTGTGCTGGAACTTTTAGCAGCAGGTTTAGCTGTTGATTTTTTAGCAGCAGGTTTAGCGGCAGGAGCAGGTTGTTCAGCGGGAGCTTCAGCCACTTCTGGTTCTTCAGCTACGGGTTCTTCAACTACTGTTTCAACAGTAGTAGTGTCAGCAACTTGTTCAGCTTCTTTGTTTTTGTTTCCGCAAGCAACGAAAAGGCCTGCACATAATAAAACTAAAAATAATTTTTTCATTGTCTATAAAATTTTAAGGTTAAAAATTCTTTGGAAAATTATTTAGCAGGAACGTATGTCAAAGTGAATGTGTATTCGCCTTTAGCAGGGCTTTCGTTATCGTTGAATTTATATTCGAGAACGAGTTGATTGCTGGTAATAGAAGCGATAGTACAAACTTCTGGTTCTAAATCAAAATTCATATTTGTATTATCATAGAAGAATGGTAATTGCATAGTAAGCTTGGTGTCGTTTTCAGAAAGAGCCCATGCTGCGTATGTTTCAGCTTGATAACCCCATTCTGCATCAATTTTCTTACCAGGGTTGATTAATTGAACGCCGTTTTCTTGGAAAGTGATGATGTCATCCATTTCGCATTCGTACAAATAACCATCCATAAGGTTTTCGATAGATCTACCTGATTCAAGGAGATAAGCAGGATTGGATGTTGCGGAAGAGAGAACCCACCCTTTGGTTTGTCCTGTCAACATTTCAGCGGCAGTTTTAGTGTTACCACAAGAAGATACGCAAAGTGCTAAAGAAGCAGCTGCAAACAATACTAATAATGTTTTTTTCATTTTTTTGAGTTTAAAAAGGTTTATAAAATAAAATAATAGATGTATTCACAAAAAACGCGCAAAAATATATTTTTTTCATATATGGATTGTCTTAAAAAAATCAAAAAAACAAGTTTGAAAAAAAAATATTTGATAGCAAAAGTGTCTAAAAAAAAATTGTACTTTAGCGCCCTTAAAATAGGAGGAGAGATGGCCGAGTGGTCGAAGGCGCACGCCTGGAGAGCGTGTAAGCGCCAAAAGCGTTTCCTGGGTTCGAATCCCAGTCTCTCCGCGTTCATTAAGAGATTAATAATCAATAGAATAATATCAAAATCAATTTATTAAAAAATCAAAACTTTAAAGTTATTATGAAAAAGCTAATCGCCTTACTTACCGTTTTTGGTTTCTTGACCTTCGGTATTGCAAACACCGCATTTGCTCAAAATGATGAACAAAAAGACAATGCTACAGAACAAGTAGCTGATTCTACTGTCGAAGCTGCTGCTCCTGCTGCTGCTCAGGCAGAATTAACGGAAGATCCCGACGACGCCGTCAGCCAAGGATTACATTATGTCTTGAAAGACAAATTCATCCAAGGTGGTGCAGTTTGGATGACCCCTGTGCTTATCTGTTTGATTTTAGGTTTGGCATTCGTCATTGAACGTATTTTTTATCTGAACCTTTCTTCCGTAAATTCTAAGAAATTATTGGACAAAGTTGAGGATGCACTCAAAAATGGTGGTGTTGAAAAGGCAAAAGATCTTTGCCGTAACACGAAAGGACCTCTCGCAGCTGTGTTCTATCAAGGTTTGGATCGTTATGATGAAGGTCTCGAATCTGTAGAAAAATCAGTCGTTTCATACGGTGGTGTCCAAATGGCAAAATTGGAAACAAACCTCACTTGGATTAGTTTGTTTATCGCCCTTTCCCCGTCTTTGGGTTTCTTGGGTACTGTGATCGGTATGGTTCAGGCATTCGATGATATCGAACGTGCTGGTGATATTTCTCCGACTATCGTTGCTGGTGGTATGAAAGTGGCTTTGTTGACAACCGTCTTCGGTTTGATTTCCGCTATGATTCTCCAAGTATTCTACAACTACCTTCTTACAAAGGTTGACAGCATCGTGAACGATATGGAAGATGCAACCATTTCCTTTATGGATATTTTGGTTAAAAACAAATAAGACCTTATTAATATATATACTATAAAATATTAATTACTCTTGATAATGAAGAACAAGATTGTTAACATCGTAATATTTGCAGTTGCTATCTTGGATTGCCTTATCGCTCTTATCTTCGCATTTGGATTTAATGAGGATAAAAAAGATAACTTTTTCCAGGTACGACAAATTCAGAGCCAATGTCCAGAACTGGTTTCTGATTTGCAAGCTGCAACCCCTGAGTCACTTCCGAAAGTCGTTGAAACTTATCAAACAAACTTGAGAGATTTCAATGATTCTCTTAATAAAGTTCAATTGCAAAAAGATATTCTCTACACTTACCTTCAAGATTTGAAAGGTTTGAATGATGAAAGCAAATTTGAACAATATAAAGCAGATTTTTCTTCTCGTGCAGAAGGTTTGTTTGCTAAATGTGATAAAAAACAAGAATATGTTGACGGTTTCAATGGAGTTAATTCATTCAAATCGTTGGAAAGTTATGTCAATAAAATTGAAAAAGAGTATTCTGCTTTAAAACAAGATTATCTCGTTAGCCGTAATTATTGCAAAGCCGCCAACAGTTTGGTCGGTAAAGCAGATATGATTAATGCTACCGCTTCTGCTAACAAAAAAGCAGCCGATTTGGAAGACCTTCAAACTGATCTCAAGAATTTCCAATCAAGTGCTAATCTTGAGAATGTGTTTATTATTATCGGTTACATTTTGGGCGGTATCACCATTGCTCTTTTGTTATTCTTTGCATTGATAAAAATCGTCAAGAACTTCAAAACATCTTACAAAATTCTTATCGTTCTCGCATTGTTCGCCGTTATCGTCTTCATCGGATATGCTGTCGGAAGCCCTATATTAAGTCCGTCAGCTATCAAAGCAGGAATGTCTTCCACCGGATATAAGATGGTAAATGCTGCTTGCTTTACATTTTACGTATGTTTGATTTGCGCATTACTTGCCATTATTGTGACATCCGTAATGAACGCAATAAAAAATAGAAAATAATTATGAGTAATAGAAAAACACCAGGACTGAATACAGGATCAATGTCAGATATTTCATTTCTGTTGTTGACCTTCTTCTTGTTGACTTCTTCTATCAATACCGAACAAGGTATTCCTCGTAAATTACCACCTCCAAAGGATGAAAACACCAAGGAAATCAAAGCCGATATCAATAGACGTAATGTCCTGAATGTGTTGGTTAATTTCCGGGATGAAATCTCTGTAAATGGAGAGGTAATAATGGTATCAGAATTGAAAAATAAAGCAAAGGAGTTTTTCTCCAATCCTACAAATGATCCTTCTCTTCCTGAAAAAGTGAACAAACCGATTGACGGTATAGGTGATTTTGCAGTGTCCAAAGGAGTTGTCTCCCTTACAAATGACCAAGGTACCAGTTACAATATGTACGTTCAAGTACAAAACGAACTTCAACGTGCTGTGAATGAGTTGAGAGATGAAACTGCTCTTCAATATTTCGGTAAAAAATATAGCGCTTTGGATTCCGCTGCTCAAAGAGCTATTACAACCGCTATTCCTATGAGCATTTCTGAAGCTCCACCTATTGATTACAGCAAAGCTAATACCGCTAACTAACCTTTAAAATCAAAAGATTATGTCAAGATTTAAAAAGAACGGAAAAAAGGAAACCCCAGAATTAAATATGGGTTCCATGTCTGATATTATCTTTATGTTTTTGTTCTTCTTTATGGTGATTACCACTATGCGTGAAGCTTCTTTGAAAGTGCATTTCAATCCGCCTCAAGCAACTGAAATCCAGAAACTTGAAAAGAAGTCTCTTGTGGCTAATATCTATGTGGGAGCTCCAATTAGCAAAAACGAAAACACGTTACCCCCTGGCGAAGTATCAGTTCAGCTGAACGATCAAACCATTAAAGCGGAAGAACTTGTAGCAGATGTTCGTGACTTTATCGGTACGGAGAAAGAATCACGCGATATTCAAGATCGTGATAAATTGACTTTTTCTCTTAAAGTTGATAAAGAAGTACAGATGCGGTATGTGAATACCATCAAACAAGAACTTCGAAAAAATAATGCGTTGAAAATCAATTATGCAGCTGGTAAAAGAGCTGAAAATAATTAATACTTTACGGCAAGGCTTTTTGCCTTGCCGTTTTATTTAATAACTAAAACAAGCATATATGAAAAAAACTTTACTTTTATTATCGGGAATTCTTTTTGTTGGCGCTTTGTTCGCACAACAAATCCCTGTCAAATTATCTAAGGCGCAAGCTGAAAAAATCGGTATTTCTGTTCCTTATAAACAAACTCAAGTTTCTGTTCAATCTATGCCGATGGTTCGTTCTTCTGTTGTTCCTACCAGAGCTATTGGACAAACGTATTACGATTTGCAGACAAACGGATCTCTTCCTTCAAGAATTACCAATTGGTCCGATGGTACTGTTGCCGCAGCCTGGATAGCTGCCGGTTATGGTGCGACGGGCTCAGCTTCTCGTGGTACTGGTTATAATTATTTTAATGGTACGAGTTGGGTGAATGATCCTTCTACCGACCGTGTTGAAGACCAAAGAGCAGGTTGGGGAACTATCGCTGCTCTGGGTGATGGTGAAATCATTGTCTCACACAATGGTTCAGATGCGCTTCTGATTAATGTTCGTCCCCAAAAAGGTACTGGTGATTGGATTCAAACTACTTTACAGGGACCTACTGTTCATCGTGCTTCTACTAATGAAAATAGTACCGCCCTGTTGTGGCCGAGTTTGGCAACAAGCGGCAATACGATTCATGTAATCGCTTGTACAGAATCGGATACGGGATTCCTTTATCAAGGAATTCAAACATGCCTTGTATATTATAAAGGTGTTTTCGATCCTGAAGATAACACGATTTCTTGGAGTGAACCGAAAATTGTAGGTGATATGGGTAATCATGTAGATTGGTTCAATTCTTTTGATGGCGATAATTATGTTATCGCAGCTAATGGAAACACAGTAGCTGTTTGCGTAGCAGGTGCTTGGACTGATGCCTTTTTGTGGAAGAGTACCGATAATGGTGCAACCTTTACAACTACAACTATTGTTGATTCTTACGTTCCCGATAATTTCAATGAAGATGAAGATCTTGTCGATACTACCGAAGTTACATACGTAACGGATGGTGCTACAGCAATAGCTGTTGATGCAAATGGAATAGTTCATTTGGCTTTTGGTTTGTATGGCGTGGCTAATCCTGAAATAGGTGACGGTTATATTACTTATTACCCTAATGTGGATGGCGTCCTCTATTGGAATGAAAACATGTCTCCTTTTACAGGTCGCTTGCAATCTCAGCTTAGACCAGATTCTTTGATAAATGCAGGCTATTCAGTTTTTAGTTGTAAGGATTTGGATGGCGATGGTAATGTATGGTATCTTAAAGATGTGAATGCTCATGCATCGGATGGATATCATAGAATTGGTAGAACTTCACAACCCAGTCTTGCAGTAGATGGTAATAATGTCTATCTTATCTATTCCTCCGAATTGGACTTGCCTTTCTATGAATCATCTGTGACGGGTAAGTATTATCGTGGCATTTTTGGTGTTAAATCTACCGATGGAGGTAACTCTTTTGCAGACAGAGTGAGCTGGCTTTCCTACGGTAAAGATTGTTTCTATGTTGATTGGACAATCTATGATTGGGATGGAAATTCTGAAAGTAATGTTTGGACATACGAAAGTATTGAAAATGAGAATGAAAACGTTTATCCTTCATTGGCTCCGAATGTTGTTAATGGAAATTTGTCCATGATTTGGCATAATGATTATTATCCAGATAATGCTCAAGGAGAAATTGCAGACAATGCAACTAATGTTTTCTATCTTACTATTCCTGCTGACCAACTTGGTGATTACAACAATACGGATGAAATTCCGCAAAATTTGTGGATTGACGAAACAGGTATTGCAGACAATACTTTGTCAGGAATGAAATTATATCCGAATCCTGTTACGAATGGAACAGCAGCTATTGCTATTTCCTCTAAAGAAAGTGCTAATGCCACTATGGAGATTTTCAACCTGATGGGTCAGATGGTTTATAGCGAAAATGTAGCTCTTGGCGAAGGCAATAACCTCCTTAAAGTAAACGTCAATAATCTTCAATCAGGTGTCTATATGGTAAATATTAAAACATCCAAAGGCACTTCCACACAAAAAATGATTGTTCGTTAAGACAGTTTAATACTATAAAAAAGGCAGGCCGAACGGCCTGCCTTTTTTTATGCTGTAAAGTGATTATTCTATTTTTATGATTTTCAGCGTTTTCAGTCCGGCGGGAAGCTGTATGTCTAAGAAATCGCCGATATGATGGCCCAATAAGGTTTTTGCCATAGGGGATGTAAAAGGAACTTTCCCTTTGGATGCAGCAGCTTCGTCAACGCCAGTAATTTGAAGTTGAAGCTCGGTTCCGTTCATTGATAATGTCACTATGGATCCAAAAGTTATTTCTCCTTTGGAAACAGCTTTTACAACTTTAGCAGATCGGATCCTATTTTCTAATAGCTCTAATTTTGCATTGATGAAATTACGCATTACTCGGGAGTCGGACTCTTGGCCGCCCGTTTGAATTTGCTCTCGTTCCTCAAGAAGAGATTGCCGTTCCTGCATTAATTGTTCTAATCCTGTGGGTGTCACATAATTAGTCACGCCTGTGGGTAGATAGGCGCGAGGCGGCACCATGGGCACTTCTTCTTGGTCCCCTTCTTTGACAAATCCTCGACTCATAAAAATTAATTGAATTTCCTTCTAACTAAATCGCATAAGGACAGATATGCGGTGGATGTGGAATCCCAGAAGAATGTTTGTTTGAATGTCTCCAGACAATTGACGGCCTCTTCCATGGATGTGCATTGATTGAGCTTGGTAATGGCGGCACTGAATTCTTCTCCTTTGTTATTGAAAAGTTCTTTGATGAAAGTGAATTTGTCATTAATGGAAATCGCTTTTGTCAAATCCGAAACTTTGGCTTTTTGGAATTGCGCACTAAGGGAATGGTCCTCCCGTTGCTCATTAAACAAGTCATTTAAAGATTTTTGCGTATGTTGTGCCAAAGGTTTGGTAGGGGTTGCTTGCGATTGAGCTTTGGGTATGAATTGAAGAAGGTCGTCTTCATCTGCAGGTTGGCTTTGGGCATTGGATTGCTCATTAGCTTTGCGTTGTGCTTCTTCTCTTTGTTTTTGTTCTATTTCAATCCGTTTGCGTTCATCTGCCAATCTTTTTTCTTCAGCGGCTTTAAGCATTTCTTCTTCCTTCTTCTTTCTTTGCTCTTCTTCTTTGATGCGACGTTCTTCCGCCAATTTTCGCTCTGCTTCCATCGCTTTCAATCGTTCTTCTTCTTGCTTTTTTCGCAAATCTTCTTCTTCTTTGAGACGCCGCTCTTCGGCAATTCGTTTTTCTTCCGCTATGCGAGCTTCTTCTTGTTTCCTTTTTTCTTCTTCTTCCAAACGCTTTAGTTCGGCAGCTTTTGTAGCTTCTTCGTTCTCTTTTATGGAAAGGATTTCTTTTTTTATCTCAGCTTGTTGGTTATAACTTTCATGGTCTGTATCAAAAAACAAGTCAACGTCTTCTGTTAATCCTTGATAGACTTCGTATTGTTCTGAGGTAGTGACGTTGTTATTATCTGTGGAAGGTTGTGTGGATTGTAGAGAGGAGTATATTTTTCTCAATTTTTCCAAGATTATATCTCTTTCAATGGATGGAAATGAAGTCGAAATACAGGTGGCTTCTAATTTTGCAAGAATTTCATTTACTTGTTCAAAAGTATTTTGCATTTTATACGGAATTAAATAGTAGAAACAAAACAATATGACCTTCGTCATAAAAAACGGACAAAAATACAAAATTCTTCGATTAGTTGAAATGAACGAAAAAGAGAGATCAGAGCATTTAGAGTGAAAAGAAACGGGGTATAAAGATGTTTGGTTGATGGATTTTTGTATTTTTGCGGCTCTTTTGAAATTTCACAAATAAACATAAATACAGATAATTATGAATTTAATTGACAAAATCAAAGCGAATGCCATTGAGGCAAAAAAAAGAATCGTTTTAGCAGAAGGCGAAGAAGAAAGAACATTGAAAGCTGCTGATATCATCCTTGACAAAGGATATGCAGGTATTGTTCTTTTGGGAAATAAAGCCAAAATTGAAGCCGAAGCCGCTGAATGGGGTTTGAAAAACATCGGTAAAGCCGAAATCATTGATCCGATGGACAATCCTAAAAAAGAATATTATGCAGAAATGCTTTGCGAAATCCGCAAGAAAAAAGGAATGACCATGGAAGAAGCCCGCAAACTTGTTGAAGATCCACTTTATCTCGGTACATTACTTATTAAAAACGGTGATGCGGATGGTGAAGTTACGGGAGCTCAACATTCTACCGGCGACGTGCTTCGTCCAGCTTTCCAGATTGTGAAGACTTTACCTGGCATTTCTGTTGTCTCAGGCGCTTTCATCATGTGCTTCCCTGACAAAAAATGGGGCGATGACGGTATTATGGTATTTGCTGACTGCGCTGCCGATCCTAATACGGACGAAAACAAATTGGCTCAAATCGCTGTGGTTACGGCTCAAACTGCCCGCACCATTGCCGGTATCGAACCGAGAGTGGCTATGCTGAGCTTCTCTACCAAGGGTTCTGCTAAACATGAACTCGTGGACAAAGTGGTTAACGCTACCCGTATTGCCAAAGAAATGGATCCGAACTTGGTAATTGATGGTGATCTTCAAGCTGATGCAGCTATTATTCCGGAAGTTGCCGCTAAGAAAGCTCCTGGTAGCCCTGTGGCAGGTAAAGCCAACGTTCTCGTATTCCCGTCATTGGAAGTTGGCAATATCGCCTACAAACTCGTTCAACGTATGGCTGGTGCCGATGCCGTTGGTCCTGTGATGCAAGGTATGGCAGCTCCTATCAATGACCTCTCCCGCGGTTGTTCTGTAGAAGATATTGTCAGTTTGGTTGCTATTACAGCATGCCAAGCCGCTGGAAATAAATTCTAATTTATTCATTCCATAACCATTAGACGCGCCAACATTTCAGACGCATATCAAATGTTGGCGCATCTTTTATGATATATCTTATCTTTATGAAAAAATTCTTTTATACCTTTTTTCTATTGCTTTTGGTCATATCGATAAATGCCCAAAATACAGGAAATGTTCAGCTGCCGCGTTCTTTGCGTTCAAGTCAGACCAGTTCCAAAAGCAATTCTGAAAGAACGTTTAAGTTTTTTGTTGGCGGTAACGTAAACAACAATTTCGGCTATAATTTGGCCCTTGCTCCTGAAATAGGCATCCATCCGTTTAAGTGGTTGCGTATTGGCGCAGGTCCGAGATACGAATTGCAGGTTTGGACGGATGCCCAGTACAATCGTTATGCCACGCACGCATACGGAGCCAGTGCTTTTGCTGAGGGTATCATTATCAATCACATATTAATCCATCTCGGTTATGAATATTTGAATTATCCGACGAATATAGCCATCGTTTCGGATCCTACTACACGAAGAGGTTATACGATGGTTAGCGACCGTGATCGTCTTCACGCCTGTGCCCTTGGAGTCGGTTATAACACCCAAGTCGCTCAAAATTTGAGCTTCTATGCTCTCTATGTGATTTATCCGTTCCTTACACCCAATGATTACTATAATCCACTGCCGATGTTCGCGCGCGTGGGTATTTCATACGATTTCTAAAATCGAAGCATGTCGTCGTCGTTCCATTTCCTGTTAGCACGTCGCATCCTGAAAGACAAAGGGAACCGTTTTTCACGTCCCATTGTTTGGTTGTCTGTGTTTGGTGTTTCCTTAGGACTGATCATCATGCTAATTGCCATTGGCATCACATCGGGTTATAAGCAGGAAATCCGGAACAAAGTGGTCGCTATGGGTTCCCATATTCGCATCACCCATTTCGATCAGAACTATTCGTACGAACAAGTCCCATTTGAAAAAAAACAGGATTTCGTACACAAACTCCTTGATAATCCGGATATCGTTTCTATCCAAAATTTTGCCACCAAGGTTGGAATTGTCAAGACCTCCGACCAAGTGGAAGGTATTGTCCTCAAGGGCGTGGATAATACGTTCAACCAGCGTGCTTTCCAAAAAAACATCATTGAGGGAGACACGCTTTTGTTGTCTGACACCTGTGCAGATAATCACATTATCATTTCCAAACATTTGTCTGACAAGTTGTTAATCAAAGTTGGAGATAAGGTTCGCACTTATTTTGTACAAGACCCTCCCCGTTCGCGTAGTTTTGTGGTGTCTGGCATTTACCAAACGGGCTTGCCCGAATACGATAACATGTATGCGCTGGTGGATTTACGACATGTGCAAAAGCTCAACGACTGGACCGAAAACCAAGTCAGCGGTATGGAAGTGCTCATTAAAGATTATGATAAAATCACTGAAATGGGTGATTTCGTGCATCATCATGTTCCATACGAACTGAAAGCGGAAACGATTCACCAGATTTATCCGGAGATTTTCGAATGGATTGCCCTGTTTGACACCAATGTGGCCGTATTGCTCATAATTACTACTTGTGTTTGTCTGGTAACGATGATGTCTATTTTCTTCATTATTGTTTTGGAACAAACGCAAACTATCGGCATATTGAAATCGTTGGGTATGAAAACGCGCCACGTGGTTAAGTCTTTTATCCTCGTGGCAGGCAACATCCTTTTTAAAGGCATGCTGATAGGAGATGCCATCGCTATCACTTTCGGCCTTCTGCAACAGCATTTCCATTTTATCAAATTGAATCCAGAGACCTACTACGTGGATTATGTACCCATACATTTCAATATTTTCGCCGTAGTTGGGTTAAATGTTGCTGTATTTTTAATATGCATGGTTGTTCTTATCATCCCCGCGTGGGTGGTGGGAAAGAAGATTACACCTGTGAATGCCGTACGGTTTGAGTAAGAACGAGCATTGGCGCTGTCAACTTATGCCCTTCGAAAGTTGCTGCAAACAACGACATCACCTTTCTGCCTCTGTGTATGGCGATGCTGATGGGTGAAGAATGATTTTCGATACTGTAATTTTATTTTCGTTTGCCGTAAACGACACCTCGTATCTGGCAAACGGGAAACCATATACACGATTCTCGTCGTGGTGGTAGGCGGGTCGCGGATCTTGGGCAAGCACGGCACGAAGCGCGTTGAGTTTGTCAGCAGGCATTTTGGCTGCCTCTTTGTCGGGAATCTCCACTTCCACCATGTAATCCGTGTGTAAGGCAGTAAATCCCTTGGTGGCTTCGGGATGGCAGTCGGTGGTGAGCAGATAGGGCTTAATGTCGTAAATCGGTGTGCCGTCCATCAGGTCGGCGCCAGCCACACGGAGGACAGTGCCATATTTGGCATCTTGTTCTACGGCTAACAATTTCACGGAGGAAAGGCCGATGGCGTTGGGGCGGAATGGCGAGCGCGTGGCAAACACGCCCATGCGGATATTGCCACCCAAACGGGGCGGGCGTACCGTCGGCGACCAAGTGTCGCGTTCCGCTTCCGAGAACCCCCAGATGAGCCAAATGTGGGAAAATTCCTCTATACCACGAAGCGCATCCGCATTGCGATATTCGGGCTCAAAAACAACGGTTGCCTGCAAATCATTCACCAAACCACTCTGTCTGGGGATTCCGAATTTTGTAGGAAAGTCGCTGTGTATGCGTGCAATGACGTGAAATGTCGTATCCATTGAACTTTATTTTTCAAGTCGCGAACGTACATAAAATTTAGAATTTACAGCTATTCTGAAAACCAAAAATTTATGTATCTTTGCCATCCTTCTAACAAAAACCCTATTGATAATGGAAAAATATATCTATCAGAACTTTAAAGAAGAAGCGGAAGCGCTCAACAATAAAATTGAAGATTTTTTGGCACACCATACTCAATATCCAACGGATGTCGCCGTCGGCATTTGCAAAGCCACCCATTCGGTAGTTTTGGATAGTCCGCACAAGATTGCCCCTGAATATGTGCAGTTCTCCATAGCCGATTTCATTATGATTAATGAAAAAGGTTTGTACGAACCCGACACCAAGGTTATTTTTGGGGAATAAGCCACACAGAATTTATGGAAAAAAGATTTCTAAGTCTTTGTAATGGCTTGTTAATAACCCTATTGGCCATACTTATAATGCCTATAGGAAGTTTGTATGCACAACGAAGTCAGGCGGTAAAGATGTTCTCCAAAATGACTTTGGAGGAAAAAATCGCACAACTGCTGATTGTGCGTGTCTCTTCCACAGGGACGGAGGCGGAGAACCAAAAGATGTTGGAGAGCATAGCCAAATATCAGCCAGGCGGCGTGTGCTTTTTCAAAGGCACACCCGTGCGCGAGGCCATGCTCACCAACCAGATGCAGGCCGTCAGCAAAGTTCCGATGTTCATTGCCATTGATGGAGAATGGGGACCGGCTATGCGTCTGGACAGTTGTGTCGCCTTCCCACGCCAAATGACGCTTGGCGCTCTTTCTGAAGAAAATGATTCACTGATCTACCTTATGGGCCGCGAAGTCGCCAACCAGTGCAAAGCCGTCGGAGTGAATCTTAACTTCGCACCTTGCATTGATATTAACAACAATGCCAAAAACCCCGTTATCAATAGTCGCTCGTTTGGTGAAAACCGCGAAAAAGTCGTACGGAAAGCATCCCTTTATTTCAATGGTATGCAGGACGGCGGCCTTATCGGCTGTATCAAACATTTTCCAGGACACGGCGATACGGAAACAGATTCCCATATCGGTCTTCCAACTATCAGAAAAAGCAGAATAGAATTGGATGAACTCGAACTTTATCCTTATCGTCATCTCATTAATCAGAATGTGGATATGATAATGGTCGGTCACCTCAATATTCCGGCATTGGATTCATCGCACAATTCTGTCTCCTCGCTTTCTTTCCCCATTGTCTCCGAGTTGCTGAAACGCGAACTCGGCTATAGTGGGATCATCATCACGGATGGCATGGAGATGCAGGGAGTGCAAAACCAAAACCACTTCGATGGAGATGTGGAAATTCGTGCTTTGTTAGCGGGTGTGGATATTTTACTTCTTCCAGGTAAAACAGAAGCCGTTGTGGCTGCTCTGAAAACAGCTGTTGATAGCGGTATCCTACCTGTTGAACTTATTAACGAGCGTTGTATGCGCGTGCTGAGATACAAAGAGAGCAAAGGACTTTTCAATTACTCCCCAGTTGATGTTACTGCCGTACCTCAACGTATGAATACATCCAATGCCTCCAATATTAACGACGCATTGGAGCAGAAGGCCGTGACATTGCTCAAAAACGAAGACCATATTCTTCCATTAACACGAATCCCCAACGATACTTTTCAATCTGACAGTATTG
>JAZUEE010000305.1:0-4916 GCA_045639985.1 Bacteroidales bacterium | reverse complement strand
CTTCACCTTCACGGATGGCAGCACTCAGTTGCTGCAGTTTTTTTTCGTTTTCTTCCAATAGTCGCAAACCCGCCCGAATCACTTCGCTTGCATTGTTGTAACGACCCGATTGGATGGTAGTACTGATGAAATTTTCAAAATAAGGGCCTAAGGCGACAGATGTGTTTTTCATAAACTAAAATTTTGAATTGCAAAATTACCAAAATTTGGTAACAATTGAACGGTTGCAATCTTTTTCTCCAAAATATACCGTGACCCCAGATTTTGCCGTGTTTTGAAAACAACATGTTTTCGCTTTGTTTTTGCCTTCAATCGGCAAAAAGTGAAATCACGGGATGTTCAGCCGCGTTGTTGGTTTCGCGCGCAATGCCGTTGGAAACACCTTGACGAGCCTGCTTTACAATATGATGCGCTATGAGCAAATCCTAAGATTAAGGTTAATTGATTTAATGTAACACATTAAATATTAGTAAATTACACCCACACGAAAAATTCAATAATAATCTCGCTAAACTGTAGGGGATAAAGAGAATATTATGTAAATTTGCAACCTTGTTTTCCTTTGATTTTTGTTTAACGGACTTCGCAAAATTTAGAGGGACGTCGTGGAAAGTGTAAAAAATAGAAGTCCCCTAATCTAATTATTTATGCAATAATGAATACTTGTTTTTTCAAATGTAGTTTGGTTGTTTTGATGTTTGCATCAGTCTTGTTGTTTACAGGATGCCGAAAGGATAAAGGCAAACTGCTTACCGTTGTCGATTCGCGTGTAGCAGAAATGAACAGTATAGATGCTTTCTGGCAGTGGACTGGAATGCCGGGTTATACTCTCGGAGTTCAGGCTTGGCTGGATCCTGTTGTCAGCAAGTTTCTGGAAGGCAATCCTGTCGTTGAGAAAAAATATGTAAGATGGGAGGGAAAGGCACCTAAGGGAAATGGAAAAGTGCCTGCTTCGGGTATAGTCCTCGGCAAGAAATCCATCCTGGATGGAACGGAAAAAGCCAAAGGCGTGATACTCTATAATCACGGCACCCAGTTTGCCCAGATTGAGACCCCGTCTGGCGGGTTTGATGTAAACGGATTGTTTGCACTTGACGGATTTGTTCTTGTTGCCGCCGATTACTATGGGTTCGGAGCAACGCAGAGCAAACCGCAGGCGTATCTTACATATTATAATGCAATCACCTCACTTGAGCTACTGAATGCGGCTGTCCATGATTTTGACTTGAAAGATATCCCTCAATATGTTTTCGGACACTCGGAGGGAGGTATGACTTCTGCCGCTGTTGCACAAGAATGGTCCACCAACGGTTCTGCATATCCCTATGTAAAACTTACAAAGGTGTATGCTGTAAATGGTCCTTATGACATTTACCATACCTTTTCGGAATTCAAAGATCTGGACTATGCCCCGGGCATCATCGGTGGATTGGCTCTTGCCTCAATATCATATAATATGATTCTTGGTGAGGACCTTTATAAAAACTTCGTGGATCTGGTGAAGAACAACAATGGAGAGAACCGTGCCGAAAAGTATCTTGTTTCAGGCAATTATGGTGCGTATGCGTCTCCCTTCATTTATGGCGAATACTCAGGAATGCCGAATGCGCAGGAAGCCTTGATAACAAATGTATTGACTGATGCAGCTCTTAGTGAACTGACTACTCCAGGATTTGACTATGGCGTATTCCCCGGATTCTCAAGATGGGGAAAATTGTCACATTTATTTAATATCGATGTCTTGAATGAGCAACTCCCAAAGTACAAGGAAAAATTCAATCTATGTGACAAGCCTTTTACTTACAAGTGTCCTTTTGTCATCTGGAATTCAACGGAGGATGTTATGGTTCAGGACTACAACTCAGACCGTCTTTTTGAGAACGCTTCGGGAGACATAACATATATCACCGGCAATATGGGTGACCACGTCGCTTCCGCATACTATTTCCTTCAGTATGTTATTGAAGAATTGACTGGTAAGACTTTCCAAGAAAACTATTTGGGTCATACCTATTGTAATAACAATCCTCACGAGGAGGCATTCGATTGCCAGAATAAAAAGTTCTACAATACGCTTGATCCGGCGAATGAACAATACATATACAATCTGAATTCTACTGATAATTACTCAAGAGTAGTCAGGACAAAGTAGAATTAGCGATGGCATTTTGCCGCATCCTTATCGGGTGCGGCAATTTTTTTTCTGTCCGAGAAGGACTGGTTAATGTCCTTGCTGAAGCATCTGAAACGCCTCAGGAGCTGACTCTTTTCGACTGAATGGGGCTTGTCTTTAGGCTTGAATACAACCCATTGCTAAGAATCAATGGGTTAGAAATTCTTTCTGCTGTTTTCAGTTTTATTTCACTCTTTCTCGAGTTTTACCCAAATCGATGATTTTTTTATCGTTTTGGGTAAATCTCAATTGTTTTATCGTGAACGGTGCGGTGCACCGTCTCTACCGTTTGTGTGCCAGCGTAATCACCATGATTTCCTGCGGTGTGCCCACCCGGATGAATAAAACTCTAACTTGCCGCCGATTATCTTAACATCTTTTCTCATTTTTTCTGCCATAGAATCTTTGTCCAAATCGCACAATTTTTACCACATTTGGATGAAAATAAAATTAGATACTTGTCCAAATGTATGTAAAAAAGTCACATTTGGATGAAAATAAACGTAAGTCGCTGGCGCAGTGAGGATGCGCAAATCGACCTGCTGATTGATCGCAACGGGCTCATACAGACCTTTGTCACAACGTATGGTGTGGCGCAAGGCAAGCACAGCAGCGTGGCCCAATGCGAGATTACAATGGATGAACTTTTTTCTTAAAACCAACATTTCCGAAGATTATCCCATATAAACATCGTTATAACCTTCGGAAATGTGTTAAAAAATGATAGATTTCCGAAGATTATCCGTGTGTTTGGAATTTTTATATCTTTGCAGCCCATCTTAAAATAAAATCAATATGATTATAGGAAGAAAGAACGAACTATCCCGATTGCAGAATCTGCTTTCGTCGGACCAATCAGAGTTTTACGCTGTATATGGGCGACGACGTGTGGGCAAGACATACCTCATTCGTGAAGCGTTCAACTACCGATTCACCTTCCAACACACGGGTTTGGCCAATGCGACGATGTCCATGCAACTTGCTGAATTTCAGCGCTCCTTACAATTGTGCGGAGCTAAACGGCAAGCAAGACCAAAGAACTGGTATGAAGCCTTCTGGCAGCTGCAGGATTTTCTATTGGAATCCAAAAGTGAGAAAAAAGTCCTGTTTTTGGACGAACTTCCCTGGATGGATACGGCTAAAAGCAATTTCATAAGCGCTTTGGAGCATTTCTGGAACAACTGGTGCTCTACTCGCAAAGATATCATTCTGATTGTCTGCGGCAGCGCCACTTCTTGGATTATGGATAAAATTATATTGGACCACGGCGGCCTGCACAACCGATTGACAGGTAGGATTTTGTTACAGCCGTTTTCCCTGGCAGAATGCGGAAGCTATGCTTCTATGCAAGGTTTGAAACTTAGTCGTAAAGATTTGATGGAAGCCTATATGATATGGGGCGGCATACCTTATTATTGGAGCCTTCTGCAACGCGGACAATCGCTATCCCAAAATATCGACCGACTTTTCTTTCATCCTACAGGTGAAATGGCACTTGAATTCCAGGCTCTTTATGCATCCCTGTTTAAAAATTCACAAATGCACGTCGCCATTGTGGAGACCTTGGGCAAAAACAATGCCGGCATGCAGCGAGAACAAGTTCTTTCTGCTGCCAAAATAGAGGACAGCAGTGCTTTTTCAAAAGCACTCAATGATTTGGAATATTGTGGATTTATTCGAAAATACAATGCCTTGGACAAGAAAAAGAAGGGGACTTTGTACCAACTCATTGACAACTTCACGCTGTTTTATTATAGATTTATCAGCGAAAACAGCAACCACGAAGAACACTTCTGGTCTTCGTCGCTCAACACGTCCGTTCATAATTCTTGGGCGGGACTTGCTTTCGAACGCGTCTGCATGCAACACATTCCGCAAATAAAACACGCTTTGGGAATTAGCGGAGTGCTGTCCAATGTCTATTCCTGGAGTACCAAAAAAAATGATGAACATCCAGGTGCGCAAATTGACCTGCTCATCGACCGTCAAGACAACATCATCAATCTTTGCGAAGCTCGATTTTCTACAGAACCGTACATTATGACGCAAAACGATGAAGATGATCTGCTTCGCCGACAAACCGTATTTCGTCAGGTGACAAAAACCAAAAAAGCCATTCACCCGATACTGCTCACAACTTATCCCCCAGTTGAAAATGCCCATCTAAATGTAGTTCAGGCTGTCGTCACGATGGAGAATCTATTTTTTGAAATTTAACCGACCTTTGGAATGGAAAAATATACAACGAATGAATGTTTCAAATTTTTGTCGTGTACAAAGTTTTTTCTCAAAAGATGATTTCTTTAAAAAAATTGTTACTTTTGCAAAGTCAAACTTTAGATTATTCGAATAAAATAAAGTAGTACTTTATGTTATCAAGATTTTTTAAAATACAAGATATTGAAAATGATAGTGTTATGTTTTTTGGTGCAAGGCAGACTGGAAAAACAACACTTTTAAAGCAACTTTTCCCTTCGGCCAGATATTACGATCTCCTAAAAAGCGATGAATTTGAAAGATTGAGCCGTAGTCCGTGGCTGTTGAGAGAGGAACTTCAAGATTGTTCGAGCGGCGAATTGGTTATCATAGATGAGATTCAAAAGTTGCCTGTTTTGCTGGATGAGGTGCACTGGTTGATGGTCAATCGGGATCTGCGTTTTTTGCTTACGGGTTCCAGTGCTCGCAAGTTGCGCAACAAAGGCGTGAATCTCTTGGGCGGACGTGCGCTTACCAATTATATGTT
>JAZUEE010000304.1:0-4554 GCA_045639985.1 Bacteroidales bacterium | reverse complement strand
GAAGGTGATTATTTTATCCGCCGTGGTTCTAACAACCAGTTCGTCTATACACTTTCCAATATCTCTTCTAAAGGAATTTACTTCACTACGGTTGATTCCATCGTGGGTAAAGTGGAAGATGATGAATCGATTTCTTTTACGTTTGAAAAAGCTTCTACAGACTGTCCCGATGGCTTTAAGGACGGACTGAAATTCTGGAAATGGCAGTCTGATGGCAAAACCAACAGTTGGCAGCGCGATAGCGAAGTGAAAGACGCCCAGCAGAATTTTGAAACCGACAAGGTGATGGTCGTCATGTTGGTTCTGGACTGCAGTACCTCTTTGGGCGATGATAATTTTGCGAAATTGCAGAAAAGTGCTGTCAAATTCATTGATATACTGTATAATGCATCTCCTGACGGTAGCGTCCGTCTCGGTATCATCGGCTTTAACACGATGAGTAATACTGATAAAATGGTGCGCGAAATCGAACCGCTTACGGAGGACTCCAAAGAGAGAATGATCAACTTTATTCATGGACTTTCACTGTATAATAATACATCTTTATATTATGCCATGCATAAAGGCGCTGATATGATTAGCGATTATGTTTCCACGCTTTCATCTGCTGATTATGAAAAATACGACTATGCCTGCATGGTCTCTTTTACAGATGGCTATGATAACCATTCCAAAGATGAGCGTATCGGTATTCCCGACAAAGGTTTGGAAAATCCCTATTTCCAATATGTTCGCGACAATGTCGTGAACAAGGTCATCGGTGGCAAACCGCTGAAAAGTTATGTGATTGCTGTTCGTGGAAATGATGTTTCTGAAGATAATAGATTGTATAAAGCTGTCTTTAAAGGAATCTCTTCTGAAGAACCGGTTCTCTTGGATGATTTTTCAGAAGTGGAAACTCAGTTTGAGAATATGGCACAAGAACTCATCAAAAGATGGCAGAATCTGACTTGCTACGTGCCGAGTGCGCACAAAGGACGTGTGCGTTGGACTATTGGCGACTATACGGAAAACAAAACTATTGTAAAAGAAGAACCGGTGAAAGAAACAGTTGAGAAGGCTAAATCATACGTGCAAAAAGCTTTTATCGGCGTGAACGGCGCTTTGGATTTTGAAATCGCTTCTGCTACCAGCCGTATTTTCTATTTGGGATTAGGTGCCGGTTTTGATTTCGCCATCCCTAAAGAAAAAGCTGCTATCGGTGGCATGGCTTCTTTGAAATATTGCTTTGGCGGCCCCACCAATTTTGATTTGGGTCCCTTGTTTATCTTTGGTGATTATGAAAATAACACCTCCTTTATGCTTGGTGCCGCTATTGATTTGCGTTTCGCCACGGCCAATGTGGGCTATGCGAAAGTGAATGAAAAGTTGGAACGTGATTTCAAATGTAATTGGTTGAATGACAAAGTAGGAGCCGGCGCTACTCTGCGTTTAGGCGTAACGACTTTGGTGAAACAACTCTACTTCTACACTGATTTGACTTTGGGTGGTTATAAGGCAAAGTATCAGAGCACTATCCCGGAATATGTTCTCGATGTGGATGGCAATTACGTGATGAACAACGGACGTGCGGAAGTCTATTATGATGAATTTGCTAAAAGACATTTGTACTTCAACTTTGCGTTGGGCGTGGGCTATCGCTTTTAGTCTTCCACAATAAACGCATCTTCGGCAATACCGTCGGCAAACCAGAGCCCCTCCTCAGTGAGTCTCAAGGTGTCGGCGGGTTTTTCGTATTGGCTTTTAGGAATGTTGTTGTCGAAGTAATATAGTAATTCGTCAACGCGCTCTTTGCCATACTTGTCTTCTATATCCTTGAGTGACAATCCTTCGCGAGTACGAAGCCCCAAGAGGATGTGCTCGTTGTAAAGGTCGGTCTCCTCCAAATCTTCGCATCCTGCCCACATATCTTCGTTTTGGATGTCTTTGCAATATTGTGTGATGCTGGCGGAGTTCCACTGACGCGAATGTCCATCGAATGAGTGGGCCGACGGGCCTAAGCCCAGATAGGGCGTGTGGTTCCAATACGAGGAGTTGTGCTTTGATTCAAATCCGGGCAATGCGAAGTTCGAGACCTCATATTGCGAAAATCCGGAGTGGGGTAGTGCCTGTTGCAGAATCTCGTACTGTCGTGCGGCTTGTTCGTCATCTACAGGTGCGTGTTTGTGGTTGGCTATCTGTTTGTACAAGATGCTGTTTTCTTCCGGCGTGAGCGCATAACAGGAAAGATGCTGGACGTTGAGGGAAAAGGCGGTGGCAAGGTCTTCCGACCACTGTTCGTCATTGCGTTCCGCAACACCGTATATCAAATCAATGGAGATGTTGTCAAATCCTGCTTCTTGAGCGTTGTGTACGGCACAAACAGCTTCTGTTGCCGTGTGCTTCCGTCCCATAAATTGTAGCACGTGGTCCTGAAAGGATTGCACGCCGATGCTGAGTCGATTGATACCCAAAGAACGTAGGGCTTTGCAGTATTCGGGAGTAAGCTGCTCCGGATTGGCCTCCAAGGTGATTTCCTCTACGTGGGAAAAGTCATAGTATTTACGCAAATGCGTTAAAATCTCTTCAATTTCTTCAATCGCCAATAAACTGGGGGTGCCTCCGCCAAAATAGACAGTCCGCAAAACGTGCCCTTGGATGTACGTTGTCCTCAAGTCTATTTCCTGATGCAAAGCGGACAGATAGGCCTCCTTCTGCTTCGTGTTCGCTATAGAATAAAAGCCGCAGTAAATACATTTGCTGCGGCAAAAGGGTACGTGAATGTATATGCCGAAGGGACTTTCTGTTTCCATTACTCGGATAGTATCTGTTCTAATTCCTGAGGCGTGAAGTTTATCTCCCAAGAATATCGGTTGCTTTTAGAACTATAGCGGTAGGTGATTCCGCGGTTGGATTGTACACAGGCTTTCAATAGGGACTCTGGCATTTCCGCTTCCAAGTTGGTAAGGGCGTTGACGCGGATGATATCGCCATTCTCCTTTACTTCTTGATTGAACTGGTCATCGTCCATATCTACGAAATATTGATAAATCAGTTCTTTGTCCGTCAGGGTAATAGAGTCCCAGACGGTAGCTTCATCTACTTCAAATGGCAATTGCGATTGTACCTCACTGATAATGTCGAGAAGTATTTGGGTGGCCTTAGTGGGGTCGTTTAGAAATTGCTCTCGCGCTATCAATTCATCGGGTGAGATGGTGAACATCAGCGTGTCGTTGCTGCTCGATTTCCGAATATGGTATATAATGCGAGTGCCGATTTCCTCTATTAGTTGGATGTTGATGGTGGTGTACAGCTCGTCTATCAAGTTCGCCTTGAAAGCGCTTGTGTCGGGGAATTGATTAAAGTCCAAACTACCGTAGGCGTGTATGTCGCCGTTTTCGAAGGTGAGTTCCTCCATTGTGAATTCGTCGAATGTGGCGGGGCAGTATTTATCGTTGTAGTCTTTTATCTCTTTAGCCAACTGTGCGGCGATAATATCCTTTTTCGCCTGTTCCTTGCTTGAGGCAGCGGATGTCTTGGCGTGGATGATTTCCTCATTCTGCAATTCTTCGGAGCTGATGAAGAATTCCAATCCTTTTTTGGTGGCCGGGTCGGTAAACAAAGCGTTGTATCCTTTGAAATATTGGTAGAATTGCTCGAGGGTGATATAGGCATCGTCGAATATTTCCGGTGTTTCAAATGTTTTTTGTAAAAAATAGTTCAAAGCCGTGGTCATCGTGGATTTTATTGTCTGGTACTCCTCCGGCGTTACGGAATAGTTGAAGTCTTCTTCGCTGATATAATAGACGGCTTGCAATACGCGGTCCTGATAGCTTATTTCTGCTAATGTCATATTGTTCTCCGTCATACCGGCATAAAGAGTTGGATCTTTAGTGATTTCCTTCAAATAGGCATCGATCTGTTCAGGCGTGGCGGGTTTCAGATCGTCTGACCATTCGGCTAATTCCTCTAAGGTGTTGTAGTCGAAAGTGAAATCTTCGGTTTGTGACGTGTTCGGCTCGTGGAAACTGTAGGTGAGGCAGATTTCGGCATCTACCCATAAATCAATGCCGGCTTCCAATATTACAACTTTCTTCAAGTTCTTATATATCTCTTGACGGTTATTACGAATTTCGTCCAATCCGTTTAAGCCAAATAAAGATTGTGTGTTGTAGTGCAGCGTCAGCGTGTCTTGAAAAAAAGTGGCGGAATCTATGCCTAATTCATCCGATGTTCGGCACACCTGATTGGTGGCGTAGGTCAAATACTCAACCTCTTTGCGCGCTTCCCAACGGGTGCCGTTTTTGTATTGCGGCTTCTTCTGGTCTGCTATTAGTTGTCTGACCTCACTTGCCGAGAATCGGATGGAAAAGGAACTATCGACTTCTTCCTGCTCGTTTTGAAGCTTGATGTCATAAACCAATCCCGAATTGACTTCGGGCAGTTTGCTATAGAGGTAGGTGAATTTCGGAGAAATGCTGAAGTATCGAATCCTGTCGGCGCAAAAATCCCTGATTTCGGTCTGGGTGTGACCCACCCATATCTTGTGCGGCGTTTTGAGGTGATAATGGAGAT
>JAZUEE010000303.1:0-23210 GCA_045639985.1 Bacteroidales bacterium | reverse complement strand
GCAAGTTGCACGCGGATTGGACGTTTGTTCCTATTGACACGGATTATTATGATGCCGACTTTGTGAGAAAACGCGGTAATTTCATTCTTTACGATAATCGGTGCTATTATTTATTGAGACGGAAGGAGAAAGTATATCCGGCATCCATCCGTCCGAAAGTGGATAAACTTTTATTGCAATACAATCCGACGATGGAACCGGGGAAAGTCCGTTTGGCATTGGACTTCAAGGAGGTGGTTGCCGATGGTACAGTTACGCCGTTCTATCGTGAACGTTGGCGGAAATATTGTGCGAAAGAAGGCATTAAGTGTGAATTATAATTGCAGTTGTGATACTAATATTTTTAGGTTTGAAACTTTTTTGATACAGAATCGTAGAAGTAGTTTTTTTGTGCACTTTTGCCAGATTTTGGGTGAAAGGATTTTTTTCTTAAAATTGTAACGCAAATTGTTGATTTATTGTGATTTCTATATTATTCAAATATAAAACTATATACCTTTATTAATGAAAAAAATTTTATTTGTTTTCGTAATTGCACTGATGCTGCTGCCGATGGCTGTATTTGGTCAGTGTGGGACCCAAACCGTCACAGAGGCGGGTAATGTTTACCAAACCCTTAAAATCGGGCCGCATTGTTGGCTAAAGCCAAATCTCAAAACCAACGTGCCGGGTAGTCTCATCTACTATTCTGATATGTATCCCGACACAATTGCCAATTTGAACACATACGGGCGTCTCTACCTTTGGGAGACTGCCGTGAAGGCACCTGTAGTTGCAGATGGAAACGGCTTTGTGCAGGGCATCTGCCCCAATGGTTGGCACATCCCCAATGAGGCGGAAGTTGTGGAACTCACCTCTAACGTGGCACCGGCAGTGCATGCCACCACCAACTGGCTGATTCCCGGCACGAATACTACAGACTACACTCAGCTGCCTGGCGGTTTCTATAATGCCATTACCAATCGTTATGAAAATCTTTGTGGTGAGGCCTACTTCTGGTCCATCGGCTCAGACCAAAAACCCGTCGAGGTCTGGTCCGACTGCCATTGCGATATGTTCCTGCTCAATCCGGGTAAGGTGCAAAATGGTCTCTCCGTACGCTGTGTGTATGATATTTATAAGGCAAAAGTTTCCACAGTGGATGCTTCCAATGTAACAAAGAGTTCGGCTCAATTGAATGGTGAGGTCATTTTCTCCGGTTACGACCAAAGTTTTGAACGCGGTTTCCAATGGGGAACCGAAATGAACGATTTGAGCAATATTCTTGTCGAAGGCACGAACGTGAGTTCAGAAGGAACTTATAATGTAGAGTTGACAGAACTTAATGCCGGCACCCCATATTATTACAGAACGTATGTGGTGAATGATTTTGACACGGCATTCGGTGTAGTGAGAAGTTTTATTACGAAATTTGATAAGATTGTTTCTACGGATTCTGCGAATACCATCAAAGCAAAGTCCGCCATTTTATATGGAACAGTGCTTACAGAGCTTGAAAACATAAAGGAACGTGGCTTCTGTTATGGCCTATCCAATGATCCAAACTTCGATGACTATGTTTTTTCTGAGACCAATTTTCCTTCAGTGTCTTTCCAGACTGAGGTTGTAAATCTTGAAGCCAATACTTCATATTTTTATAATGCGTATGCCATTACTCAATATGATGACACATTGTATGGCTCTGCAAAGGAGTTCACTACGCTGCCTCCTATGTCTGCGAAAACCGACAGCGTCAATAGCATTACAAAAGAATCTGCCGTTTTATATGGTAATGTAATTGGTTTGGGCGGCAATGAAAGTGTGAACGCAGGTTTCAAATATGGTACAAGTGAAACGGCTTTGGATTCCATTGTAGGAAAGGAGGACATTGGCGGAACTGGCCTTTATAGTTGCCCAATCCAAAATCTTGAAGCATCCTCTATGTATTATTATGCGGCTTATGTCACAACAGGCGCTAATGATACGGTTTGGAGTGATACGCTGAGTTTTAAGACGCTGTCTATCAATTCTTGTCCGAAAACCCCGACGGTTTCAGACGAGGACGGCAATGTTTATAATACGATTCAAATCGGAAAACAATGCTGGATGGCGGAAAATTTGAGAACGAAAGTGGAGGGCGACTTGGGTTATCCGCAAGTAAGCAATGTTGTTGTGGAAGACGCCATCAAGGCAGGTCGTCTGTATAGTTGGGTGTTAGCAACGGGAGACACCAGTTCCGCAAGAGTTCCCAGTGGTATCCAAGGCATTTGCCCAGATGGTTGGCATGTCCCCAGCGATGCAGAGTGGACGGCATTGACAAATTATGTTCATAATCAATCTGAATACAAGTGTCCAGGATGTGCTGAAGTGCAAGACGCATCTCTTGTCTGCTGTATCGCAAGTTCGCTTTCCTCTAAAACCGGATGGGCGGATGTTGCAGATGGATGTTCCCTTGGCAATTCATCCACCAACAATGCAACGGGCTTCGATGCATTCCCTGCGGGAAGACTTGATGAAAATCACAATCATTTTAGAATATGCGCATACTTTTGGAGTTCTACTCAGGGGGATGATACCCGTGCCTTCACTCGTTATATGCGTTATGACGATTCTGATGTACACGAAGAGCTTGTCCCTAAGGAACAAGGTTTATCTGTCCGTTGCCTCCGCGATCCGATGTCTGTTACTACTGACAGCGCCAATAGCATCACAAAAGAATCTGCCATTTTATATGGTAATGTGAAGAATTTGGGACTCAATGAAAGTGTGAACGCGGGCTTTAAGTATGGTGTCTGCAAAACGGCTTTGGATTCCATCGTGATAAAGAATGATGTTGAATCAGTAGGCGAATATCACATGAATATCACAGGTCTTTATCCGAATAGCGATTATTTCTTTGTGGCATTCATCGCTTATGAAACGGATACTGTCTATGGAGACACAATGAGTCTTACCACTAAAACAATGCCTTGTCCGGGAATAAAGCATGAAAATGAAGGCGGTGTTGACAATGCCATTATTTCCGTAAAAGATATTGACAATAATGAATATACCGTGATCCAAATCGGAAAACAATGCTGGATGGCAGAAAACTTGAGAACGAAAGTGGAGGGCGACTTGGGTTATCCGCAAGTAAGCGATGTTGTTGTGGAAGATTCCATCAAAGCAGGCCGTTTGTATAGTTGGGTGTTAGCAACGGGAGATACCAGTTCCGCAAGTGTCCCCAGCGGTATCCAAGGCATTTGCCCAGATGGTTGGCATGTCCCCAGCGATGCAGAGTGGACTATCTTGACAGATTATGTCTCTAGTAAATCTGAATACAAGTGTCAAGACTGTGATGATACGCCAGAAGAATTCTATGTTCGCTGTATCGCAAGTTCGCTTGCTTCTACAAACGGTTGGCATGATGAGGCGGATGGATGTGCTCTTGGCAATTCATCCAGCAACAATGCAACGGGCTTCAATGCATTCCCTGCGGGAAGACATACTGAAAATTATGAATTTTTTAGTGAATACGCATTTTTTTGGAGTTCTACTCAATTGAATGAGAATCATGTTTTTTGTCGCCACATTTTTAATGCGGACCCTGATGTACACGGAGATGCATTTACTATCGAACATGGTTTATCCGTCCGTTGCCTCCGCGATCCGATGTCTGTTACTACTGACAGCGCCAATAGCATCACAAAAGAATCTGCCATTTTATATGGTAATGTGAAGAATTTGGGTGAGTACCTTTCTGTAAGTGCGGGCTTTAAGTATGGTGTCAGCAGAACAGCTATGGATTCCATCGTGGTTGTTGAAAGTGTTGATGAAACAGGTCTCTATAGTTGTCCTATCAGTAATCTTGAAGCGGCTACTATTTATTTCTATAAGGCTTTCGTGGCTGCAGGCACCGATACTGCCTGGGGTGAGGTTAAGAATTTGAGGACGCTGACCATCAATCCTTGTGAAAATGCACCTACGTTGGAAGATGTGGAAGGCAATGTGTATAACACCATCCAAATCGGTGAACAATGCTGGATGGCGGAAAACTTGAGAACAACGAAAAAACCAGACGGATCACCGATAACTTCGGCTACGCAAATTTGGTATTGTCCTAACAACTGTAGTTTGACGAGTGATACAGTAATGACGTACGGTCTTCTTTATAATTGGGATGCTACTACTCAAGGTGTTAGTAGTGTCAGTAATCCTATGGTTGGCGGCATTTGTCCTGAAGGTTGGCATGTCCCAAGTGATGTGGAGTGGACCACTTTGATTCAATACGTTAAGGAGCAGCCAGAATACCAATGTGAGGACAGCCGAAAGATAGCCAAATCCTTGGCTTCCAAGCAAGGATGGAAAAACAATACTACTCCTTGTGCGGTGGGCAATAATCCGTCAGAAAACAATAAAACGGGTTTCAATGCTTTCCCTGCCGGCAACTATGACAATAATAACAGTCGTTTCCCAAATTTCAGCGAACGTGCCTATTTTTGGAGTTCTACTGTTTTTGATAATGGCAATGATATGTATCGTGGTCTTCGTTTCGGTTTGGATACAGTGGTCCGCGATCACAATCGTAAGTATGACGGTTTGTCTGTTCGTTGTCTCCGCAATACGGAAATTCCTGTCAGTGATATGTCTGTGCAAACGGACAGCGTGAACGCTATCACGAATGCATCCGCCGTGTTATATGGCTATGTGGCTGACCTTGGTGGCAATACACCTGTAAAAGCCGGATTCAAATACGGTGTCAACAGAATGGCTTTGGATTCCAATGTGGTGGCGGAAGGTATAGAGTCAGCAGGTGAATATCACTTGAATATCACGGGACTTCATCCAAACAGCGAATACTTCTTTGTGGCATACGTTGCATACGAAGATGAAATTGCCTATGGCGATACGCTGCGTTTCACCGCGGCTACGGTTCCTTGTGTAGGAACAAAGCAAGACAATGAAGGCGGTGCTGACAATGCCATTGTTTCTGTGAAAGACGGTGACGATAATGAATATCGCGTGGTTAAAATCGGCAACCAGTGCTGGATGGCAGAAAACTTGAGAACGAAAGTGGATGGCGACAAAGGTTATCCGCAAGTAAACGGTGTTGTTGTGGCAGATTCCATCAAGGCAGGTCGCCTGTATGGATGGGAGAAAGTCACTGGAGGTGAAAATTCAGAGACTATTCCGAGTGGCATTCAAGGTATCTGTCCCGAAGGTTGGCATGTCCCAAGTGATACGGAGTGGACGGTATTAGCCAATTATGTGAAAGAACAAGTAGATTGCCAATGTGGGAATAGTAATGAAAAAATTGCCAGATCGTTGGCCTCAGAAACAGGATGGGATGTAAATAACACACCATGTAATGTGGGCTATCAAAATGGCGGAACCAATGTCACCGGCTTTAATGCTTTCCCAGCTGGTTATTATGCAAATAACCAAGTCCAATACAACAATTTTGGCAGTCGTGTCTATTTTTGGAGTGCAACCAAGTTTGACAATAATAATGCTAAGTATCGTGGTATTCGCAATGACAGGGATTCGTTGGATTCCGATATTAATAGCATATATAATGCATTATCCGTGCGTTGCGTTCGTCAAATGCCTGCCAATTAAGCATTAAACGCTATTATTCACTATAAGAAAAAACAAGGTTCGTAGGTGTGAAAAGCACTTGCGAACCTTGTTTGGTTTGAAGCCCTAAGACCCTATAAGTGTGAGCGTCTATTTTAGCAATAAATCTAACGTTTTATCTAATAACCATGCTAAAATGAAGTAGATGATGGTGATGATGATGAGAGGGAAAAATGCGTCGAAGGTGTTGCTGCGAATGATGTCGGAGGCCTTGGTGAGATCGACAACGGCTACATAGCCGACAACGGAGGTTATTTTGATTAAGGAGATGGCTTCTCCTTTGAATACGGGAACGACCTGTTTGATTGCCTGCGGTAAAACGACGTATCTAAAGGATTGGAACCGAGAGAAACCCATAGCAAGACCTGCTTCCGGCTGCCCAATATCGACACTCTGTATGGAAGTTCTGAACATCTCACTGACGTAGGCGGAAAAGTTGATGGCGAAGGTCAGTATGGCAATGGAGACCGGATTAACCTGCGATTTGGCGAAGATGACATAGAAAAAGATCATGAGGAGCACCAGTACGGGAATGTTACGAATAAGGGTGATGTATGCTTTGGCGGTTGAATTGAGTATCTTGTAGCGACTCATCCTCAGGGTACAGATTCCGGCCCCTAAGATGGTGCCGAAAATGATGGACAGTATGGAAATGACCAGGGTATTCCATAAACCATTTAGAATCAGTTTGTAACGTTGCTCTTTAAGGATGTTGTTTCTGAAACTCTCCTTAATTTTATTCCAGAAACTGAGTTCTTCTACCGAATTGCCAAAGCGGGCGGCGTTGTCAAGTTTTGATTTGAGGCAGATGGCAGCCGTAGGAGCGAAGAAATAGGGGTCTGAGAAGAGAACCACTTTGCTGCGCTCTTCGGTAATGGCGATACCCGATACGATGACGTCAACCTTCCCAGACTGAAGGTTGGCGATGAGGCCATTGAAGTCGGTATTTATGATTACGGGTTTTTTGCCGATACGGTGGGCGAAGCGATAAATCAACTCCATGTCAAAGCCGGCAGGTCCTCCATTTTTTAGCATGGTGCAAGGAGGATCGGAAAGAGTGGTGCCTATGCGCAGTTCACCTTTGGCATTCGAGAAGTTCAAGGCGGGCATCTGCACGGTGTCATCGTTGTTAATCCATCGTTGGATGATATGTTCCAGTTCGCCGCTGTTGCGGAGTTCTGCCAGCATCTTATCGTATTCCTCTTTGAGCCGCACATCTTTTTTCTGGAAACCCGTGCCCATCTGCAGTTCGAGTACATGGTCGTCTAAAATAGCCAGGTCAGGGTCATGCTTAACGGCAATATCTGCTTCTACTAAAGGTATTAGGGAAACATCGCATTTTCCAGTTTTGGTCATCATTATGACGTCAGGAGCCGAATTTCCAATGAGGATGTCTGCTTGAGTATAGGTCTTTTTCAAATAATCATATTGGGCCGAACCCGCAACCGATGCGATAATGCCTTGCTCCACATCTTTCATGGATTTGAATCCCGTATTTTTCATATTGCTGGCTTTGACAACAATAAGTGTGTTGGTGAGATAGTAAGGCATAGAAAAATCCACCATTTTGGCACGCTCATCAGTAATGCAAATACAGTTGGCGGCGATATCGGCCTTGTGGGTGCTTATTGCAGATATGATTGCACCAAACGACATAATATTGTATTTGATCGGACGCCCGAGATAGGCGGCAAAGCGCTCCATCATCTCTATGTCAATACCTACATTGCGGTTGTCTTTTACGTATGAAAATGGAGGTGAAACACTCGATGTTGCGACAACGATAGGCCTCCCGGAACGAGGAACACTGTCGAAATTCGGCATTTGCTGCGGTGAATTATTGTATAGCCAATTGGCGATAACAGAATCAATAGTCCCATCTTTTTTGCATAAAGCGATGAATTTGTCCATATCTGCCTTCAACGGGCTGCCCTTTGCCACGGCGAAACCATATTGCTGCTCGTAAAATTGATTGTCAAAGACGGCGAGCTTTGAATTGGAGCCCATAACCTTATTATAGACGAGTTCCTCGGTAACGAAGGCATCGATTTTTCCAGTTTCCAATGCCAATATGGCATCGGCATCTGATTCAAATACCTTAATTTTGGCTTCGGGATAACGTTGTTTGACAAGATCCGCAAAAATAGTTCCGTTCAAGGAACCGAAGGTCTGCTTTGCGAGATCGTCAGGAGAATCGTATTTGTTCTTTTTACCACTACCACAACCGCAAAGCGTTACAAAAGCCGTAAAAATTAGAATAAGGATATAGAAGAGTTTTTTCATATTGATAGAATGAGTTGATGGTTAAGTTTTTCGTTATATGGAAAAACTCAAAGACAAAGATTATTTTTGTGCAAAAATAGAAAAAATTAGCGAAACGACTGATAGTTGTCACTAATTATCGCATTATCACAGTAGCGCATTAATTTGTATCTTTGCGGCCTCAATTTTGAAAAATTAAATACAATACTATGGCAAAAGTTTTAATCATTGGTGCAGGCGGCGTGGGTGCCGTAGTTGCACACAAATGCGCTTCCGTACCAGAAGTCTTTACAGAAATAATGCTCGCTTCCCGCACGAAGTCCAAATGTGACAAAATCGCTGCTGAAATTGGTGGCAACCGCGTGCAAACAGCTCAGGTTGATGCTGACAATGTGGAAGAAACCATCCAACTGATTAATAGTTATAAACCGGATTTGCTCATCAACGTGGCTCTACCCTATCAAGATCTTCCATTAATGGATGCTTGTTTGGCCACCAAGACCAACTACATGGATACCGCCAACTACGAACCTCGCGACAAAGCGAAATTCGAATACAGTTGGCAGTGGGCTTACCAAGACAGATTCAAAGAAGCCGGCATTATGGCGCTCCTCGGTTGTGGCTTTGACCCAGGCGTTACCAGCATCTATACGGCCTACGCAGCCAAACACTATTTCGATGAAATCCACTATCTGGATATCGTCGATTGCAATGCAGGCGACCACGGCAAAGCTTTTGCCACCAACTTCAATCCTGAAATCAATATCCGCGAAGTGACGCAAAGAGGCAAATATTGGGAGAATGGCCAATGGGTGGAAATTGATCCGATGTCCATTCATCGCGCCGTTGAATATCCGAATATCGGCGACCGCGAGTCCTATCTGCTCTATCACGAAGAATTGGAATCTTTGGTCAGAAGCTATCCTACCATCAAGCGTGCGCGCTTCTGGATGACCTTTGGCCAACAATATCTTACTTTCCTCAACTGCTTGCAGGAAGTGGGTATGACCAGCATCAAGCCGATTAAATACCAAGGCATTGACATTGTTCCGCTACAGTTCCTGAAAGCCGTGCTTCCCGAACCGTCTTCATTGGGTGAAGGTTATCACGGCCAGACTTCCATCGGCTGCCAAATCAAGGGCATCAAGGATGGCAAAGAACGCACATATTACGTATATAACAACTGCGACCATGCCGAATGCTATAAGGAAATCGGCGCACAGGCTGTTTCTTACACAACGGGTGTGCCCGCAATGCTCTGTGCCAAGATGATTCTTACCGGCACGTGGAAAGGCACGGGCGTGTTCAATGTGGAACAGTTTGATCCGGATCCGTTTATGAAGGAAATCGGCGGCTACGGCCTACCATGGCACGAAGTTATCGACCAACCTCTTCCAGTTTATAAAAATGAATAAAGCAATACGAAACGAGACGTGCTCATCGCACGTCTCGTTTTTTTATTAAATATCTGCATTCATTCAGGTCATTTTATTTATGCAATGGCAAAGTTACTGTTGGGACAAGGCGTTGATATTGGAATTATTGTTAAGACTACCGGCCTGACGGCGGAAAAGATTATGTCGAATTGATAATTTACAATTTACAATGTACAATGAAAAATCACATTACCGCATTATCTTCATTGCTTTGTTGACATCCTTACTCTTCCGCGAACTCCTTCAGTCTCGGTCCCGCGATGCGATAAATGGTCCATTCATCCATCGGCACGGCGCCGAGCGACTTGTAGAAATCGATGCTGGGCTGGTTCCAGTCGAGGCAGACCCACTCCAAACGGCCGCAATTGCGTTCCACTGCGATTTTTGCCAATTGTTGCAACAGTCCTTTGCCATACCCTTTGCCGCGGTGTTCAGGACGCACGAAGAGGTCTTCCAAGTAGATGCCGGCACGACCCACGAAAGTGGAGAAGTTATGGAAAAAGAGAGCGAAGCCGACTTCGGTGTCGCCTTCCATCGCGAAAATCACCTCTGCCTTATGCTTGTCGAATATCCACTCTTCCAGGATTTCGGGCGTGGCCACCACCTCGTTTAACATTTTTTCATAGTCGGCCAATTCCTTGATAAATTGTAAAATCAGTGCGCAATCGGTGCGCTCAGCGTATCGTATTTTCATAACTTATAACTATTTGGTCCAGAAATCATAAAAAATATTTGCGCCCGCGGTATGACCGTCCTGGGTGCGGTAGTAACCGCCCAAAATACTGAAGGCATAGTGTGTGTTCGGCTGCAAATCCAAATACACTGTAGTGGTTTTACAGTCTTCACTCCAAGTGAAGATGGTCTCTCTTTGTCTGTCAATATCCAAGGATTTACCGTCTGAAGCCCCATTGCCCAACGCAATCATATTCGCCATCGGCTTGCTAAAGGTAATCTTCAATTCTGTTTTCCCGGAAGGAACATTCTTAGCTCCGTTTTTGATACTGCATTTCACCACATGTGCGTTGGCTTTCAAGTCCTTCTTCTGTTCTTTCAAGAAGTTCTTCAAATTGAATCGATGGATGTCGTTGATCAACTGCGGCATATAACTTTCAATGGTCGGGTACTGCTCGCGGTTTTGTTCGTATTTGCTTAAAGACTCCACCATCGTGCGGGTAAGGTAGAAGTCGGCATCTTCGGCCAGCAGGTCGTCAACGGACACCTGCGGATAATGATTCAGGAAATAGCGAATCACACAACTGCGAACAAAAGTCTCATACATCATAGTCTTCGCATTGCCGTAGGCCATTTGCGTCAAAGTCATCTCATTGGCTTTATAGACTTCGTCGGCTTTCATTTTCATATCCGGCCAAAAGCGCTCTATCTGCGGATTGCAGTATGCGTGACAAAATTCGTGAATCACAATGGGAAGCACGGCGTTAGCTCGGTAAACAGGTTCGCCCAGACTATCCATAGAACAGCAGCCGATGAACGGACTGAGCAAGAAACTTCCGTCTTTCATCTGCGCATTGCAGCCGTAATTATTCGGGCCATTCAAAATGCTTAACACAATACGGAATTGCGGATGGTTGTTGGCTCCAAAGAATTTATCAAACCATTCCAAATCAATCTTCTGGCACACATCTCTCTCAAATGCGGTCACCGCTTTTTTCTGGATTTCGGCATTTTTCTCATAACCTTGATGAAAATCGGATTGGGCGTAATATTCATTTAAGGCAGCCAAGAAATTCTGCTTTTGTTCTTCCGTCCAACGTTCATCGATGCCATCTTGAAAAGCATCATCCAAAGAAAAAGTACCATTTTCAGATTTTTTAAGATGGAAGGCGAAATCGGCGACGGCATCATACGAGATGCCGGTTTCGTTCCGATACTGCTGCATCAGTTTCACCACCTTGTCTGTATCTTGGAGGTACGGATTCAGATTGTTCACATAGTCTTCAAAATAGCAGGTGCCGTATTCATTGGCCCCAGCGACCCGGCAGATGAAGCTCATCAGGTCGGCACGTTCATCAAAGCTGACGGGGATTTTAACTTGGCCAAGTGCGATGCTTACCATCAGTAACATAACTGGGAAAATAATCGCTTTTTTCATAACAACTATTATTAGGATTAAGTGGTTGCAAAAGTACTCTTTTTAGGAAATACAATAATATTATTTTTCATCTAAACTTTTCGGGAAGGGAATGTAAATATTATAATATACAGAGCTATAGAATGAACGGATAAATTCATCAAGCATTTCTTCATTTTGAGCATCATAATATTCCGATTTCCGAATTTCATCTACCGCATCTTTATAGGTCTTTGTTTTCTTGAAAGCCTCATATTGAAGATGCCTATATTGTATGTATTCATCTTCCGTAAAATCTCTTGTCTGAACTAATTTTCCGTTTTCAATTTGAAGCAGTTTGTATGCATTATAAGTTGATCCATAGCCCATGTGTACATAGTTGGTCAACTCACCGCATGGCAATGTCAGAATGCCCGTCATCCATGTCACAACCACGTTTTTCTGTTCCGGAAAAATTTTGTCATATATGCTAGTAAAGACCTCCTTATAGTTAATTAATTCCAGTATTAAAATGTCGGAAACCACTAATTGATTATCGCGAATTTCAAACTTAGCAACATAACCGCGCCATAATGCCGTACATGTGGACTCTGGTCTCAAATCAGAATGTTCCTCAAAAAAAGGCTCCATGGGATTTGTAAAGAGTTCATACTCCTTACCTTCATATACTAAAATGTCTGGATATTGTGCAGTAGCAAACACCTGTATTGCACACATAGTCATTAAAAATATCAGAAAAATTTTCTTCATAGAATTAATTATATTTTTCATATATGAAATGGGCATCTGTTTCCGATGCATTGGTTGTTTTTGTTAGAAAACTGGCAGATGATTTCGGTTTTTTCCATTTGGATGCCGAAATGTTCGGCAACAAAGTCAACAGCGGCCAGGATAGCGAGATAGGAATCGCGTTTGCAGCAGCGCGCGCCACCGATTTCGCCAATAGCGTTCAGCGATTGGGAAGTCATCCGGTTGGAGAGTCCCCACGGCTCCACGCTGAGCGGCGTGGCTCCGGAAATCAAAGACACGAACATTCCGCTGCTGATACCTGCGCCGCAAGCGCCCCAGAAGCCGCATACACCGCCGGGCACCTGTCGGCCGCGGTTCTGCATCTCAATCAACATTTTAGGAAGGTCAATATCTCCGCCGGCATTCTTATAGGCAGTCAGCAGCGCGGAACCGACCAGCACGTGGTGTTCCGGGCCGTGCGTATGGCAGAACGGCTGCGTCATCAGACGATTCATCACCTCGACAGGGTTGCGTGACGTCTCCTCCAGGCAGATGCTGATGACGGTGTCCAAGCCACGCGTGTGACAGTCGTCACATACGAAGTGTCCGTTCACACAACGTGTTTTCGACAGTACTTTTTTATGACAGAGCACGCACTCCATCTCAACACTTTCGTTGAGATATTCCAAAGGCGCCTTGCAAATCAAACATTCTTCATTCATAGCGTTTTATTCAAAAATATCACTTCTTTTTCAAATATCTGGACAGTTTGCGGATATCACGCACGGAAATATGCTGCTTTCCGTAACCGAATTTTGTGCAGCAGATCATCGCGTTGGCGACTTCCTGCATGGTGTTGGATTGGCAAAACGGCCACATAATGGGATAGAGGATGCGGCTGGCAATCTGGAAAGATTTGCGCGTAGTCTGTTTCGGATGCGGGCGCATAATGCTGGGTCTGAACCCGAAGGCGTGCCTGAATGGCATCGCAAAAAGCGCGTTCTCCGTGCCGCCCTTGATTTTCTGCCAAGCCAATTTCCCATTGGCGTTGGTGCCTTCGCCCGACAGATAGATATAGGTCATCTGCTCTTTGTCAGGGATAATTTCCGCAAAATGCAGCGGAATCGTCTGACTGATTTTGAGATATACGTCTTCCGGAGTTCCCACGCTGGTGATGCCGGCGATAAAGAATACCGCATCGTAACCGGCCAAACGCGCGTCACCAGTTTGCAGATTCATAAAGTCATCCACAATCAGTTCTTCCAGTTTGGGATGTTCGATGTTGGTCGGGCGGCGCGACACACTCAGGATTTTCTCTATTTCGGGATGTTCGAGGCAGCAGAGCAACACGCCTTCGCCAACATAGCCCGTTGTTCCAGTGATGATTACTTTCATAGTCAAATATTTTTGGGATTAGCAAGTGACGACCGCCGTGCCAGAAGCGATGACCATCATCATTCCATTGTCAGCTCCAAGCACTTCGTAATCAATATCAATACCCACTACAGCATTGGCGCCCATTTGTGCGGCACGCTCTGCCATTTCATTCATTGCATTATTTCGCGCCTCTATCAGTTCGCCTTCGTACGATTGGGAGCGACCGCCAAAGATGTTTCGAATGCTGGCCTCAATGTCTTTCATAAAATTCACGCCAGAAACGACCTCGCCAAACACGACGCCTTTGTAATCGACGATTTGTTTCCCTTCAATGGTGGGAGTTGTTGTTAAAATCATAATGTTGTGTTTTATAGGTTAATAAATGAGGATGTAATTTATCTATAATAATAAGGACAATATTATTTTCCTACCTTCTCCAGTATTTTCCTAAATCGGCTGATTCCTTCTTCCAAATTGGCTATTATATCCTCGGCTATTTCATCAGGTTCGGGCAGGTTGTCCAAATCGGTCAGACTCTTGTCCTTCAACCAGAAAATGTCGAGATTCGTCTTATCACGGGCTGTCACCTCGTCGTAGGTAAACTTGCGCCAACGGCCTTCCGGATTTCCTTCGCTCCAAGTCTCGGTGCGCAAATGACGATTTTCGGGATTGTAGCATTTAATGAAGTCCGCCAAATCCTCAAACGTCAGCGGTGATTTTTTCAATGTATGGTGAATGTTGGTGCGGTAATCGTAAATCCAGATTTCTTTGGTCTGCACCTCCTTGCTTGCGGAACGGTTATCGAAGAATAACACATTTGCCTTCACTCCGTTTGCATAGAAAATGCCCGTAGGCAATCGCAAAATCGTGTGCAACTCTGTCGTTTTCATAAGTTGCTTGCGAATCTCTTCGCCTGCTCCACCTTCGAACAACACATTGTCTGGCAATACAACCGCAGCTTGTCCATTGATTTTCATCAAAGTCTTGATGTGTTGCAGGAAATTCAACTGTTTGTTGGATGTCGTCTCCCAAAAATCCTGACGGTTGTAGCTCAAATCCTCTTTTTCTAATTCGCCATCTTCGTTGGTAATGGTTATGCTGCTCTTCTTTCCGAAGGGAGGATTGGTCAGCACATAATCGTATCGGTTGCCATTGTCGGCTACCAGGGCATCGTTGGGCGAAATGAAATCCTCGCTGTCCAATTCGCCTATGTTGTGCAAATACAGGTTCATCAAACACAAACGGCGGGTATTTGCAACAATTTCGTTTCCAAAGAAAGTCTTCTTTTTCAGGAACTGCTTTTCGTCTTTGTTTAATGATTGTCCTGCCAGATAATCGTACGAAGCAAGGAAGAAACCTCCTGTTCCACAGGCCGGGTCGATAATGGTTTTCTGCGGTTTAGGGCGCACACACGCTACCATTGCCTTTATCAAGGCACGTGGTGTAAAATACTGACCCGCGCCACTCTTGGTGTCTTCGGCATTTTTCTCCAACAAGCCTTCGTAAATCTTGCCTTTTACATCAGAGCCCATCAGCGACCAATTTTCCTTATTTATCATTTCGATTACGCGAAGCAATTTCGCCGGATCCTGAATCTTGTTCTGGCTCTTGGTGTAGATTTGTCCCAACATACCCTTCTCGGTGCCAAGGCTGCGAAGCATCTGCACATAATAGGCCTCTAATTCTGCGCCACGTTTGCTTGTAAGCGTTTCCCAGTCGCAAAATTCTCCGTCAGGAAGTTCTTTTCCTTCGGCATCCTTTACGTGTGGGAACTTCAAACCTTTGTTGTATGGCGGTTTGTTCATCTCGTCTGCCATTTTCAGGAAAAGCAGATAGGTAATTTGCTCCAAATAGTCGCCATAACTCACGCCATCGTCGCGCAGGACGTTGGCCATGTTCCATATTTTCGAGATTATTGTTGATTCGGTCATAATAGAAGATTACCGATTAAACAATTTCATATATTCATCAAAGCAATACAATTTATTTCTTTTATAATCATTCATTTGCTTTAATATACCATTTGCCTCCATAGATTCTATCAAACTGTACGACGACACCGTAGATATTTGCAGGAGATTTGCCACATCTTGTGCATTTACAATAGGATTTGAGTATAAGTGATCCAAAAGAATTCGTGCATTTGCCGCTCGTTTACCCATTTTCTGCATACACTCACCTTCGCACTTTTGTCGCAAAAGCATAATATCCTGCAGACATTGCGAAGCGCTTTCGCACGACTGAGCCACGGCCTCCAAAAAGAATTTTATCCATTGCTCCAAATCATTATTCTCGCGAGCCAATGTAAGATTGCTGTAATACAACGGTTTGTATTTTTCAAAGAAATCAGAAAGATACAATATCGGTTTGTCGATAATATTGTTTGCAATAAAATATAATGTAATCAGCAACCTTCCAACTCTTCCATTGCCATCTAAAAACGGGTGAATTGTTTCGAACTGATAGTGAGCAATAGCTATTTTTATCAAATGAGGTATCTGCAAGCTGTCGTTATGCAAGAATTTTTCCAAGTCACCCATAAGCCGCTCTACCTCACTTGCAGGAGGTGGTACAAAAGCGGCATCATTTATTGAAGCACCGCCAATCCAATTCTGCGAACGTCTAAATTCGCCTGGCGACTTGTGCTCTCCTCTTACATTTTGCAACAGTATTTTATGGGTATTTCTTAACAACCGAGACGACAACGGCAAAGTGGCCAATGAATCAATGGCACTATTCATCGCAGCTATGTAATTTTCAACCTCTTGTTTGTCGTTACGGCGTTCTGGGTCAACAATTTCTTTTGACACAAACACATCGGCAATATTTGTCTGCGTTCCCTCAATACGACTACTCTGCGTTGCCTCCTTTGCCACATGCATTTTTATAAAACGACCTATATCTGGAACAAAGTGAGAGAAACTATTCAATGCGCCAAGTCCTAATGTAGCTTTTTCGAGCATTACATTTATTTGAGGATTTGACCACATAAATGGATGATTTATTTCATTTGGAATGAAACTTCTGTATCCTGTTGGTTGTGTGACATACACTCCCGACTTAAAGTCCTTAATATCCATAGCATTAACTTTGAATCGCACTAATTAATTTTAACGCCGCAAACTTAACTATATTTTTCTATAGTTAAACTTACAGGCGGTAAAATTAAACATAAACAATCGTATTTAATCATTACACGCTATTTTTTATCTACACCAGCTCCCCGCTGAACGCCTTTTTCAGTATGCTCTGCCTCAATGCCTCGGATTGCTGCAACGATTCGTTGATGTTTTTCTCCACCTCATCGCAAGCCGATAATCGGGTTTCAATTTCTTGGACTATACGCTGCTGCTCGGGAAGAGAGGGACACTCAAGATTAATTTTTTTCAATCTGTCTTGACCAATATTTCTCATAGAATCCTGATTTCCCGTAGACATAGTTTGAATTTGTTTTCTACTATTAGAAGTTCTCAAACTATATAATAAGAATCTACTATCCGCATTTTGTTTGGGTATAAGGCGTAATACCTTATCACTTAATACAATATCTCGGTTAGGTTCTTTTCGAACAAAAACACAAGAACCAACCAATTGTAATGTATTTGCACGACTTATTAATAAATCCCCTTTATGTATTCTATAGTTTGGATTATAGAACTCTTCATTGACAATAGTCTTACATTCCATTTCTAAAAATTCCCCCCAAGTAACTGCACTTATCTTTACAATCCCTTTTTCATTTTTTGAAGGAACTTTCTCACTACATCTAAAACTTTTTCCAGCCTCTATACGTTCAATCACCTCTCCCAACTTCACTTTCTCCCACTTTTCGCTACCTTTAGTTAAGCAATCATTCAGCACGGCCTGTCGATAGACTTTTAGTTGTTGCTGTGCGGTTTTCAGTTTTTCCACGCCTTTGTCCAACTCGGCAAAGAGGGATTCTATGCGGGCGACGATGGCGCGCTGAGTGGGTTTGTCAATATCAGGAATTTCAAAATTCCACAACAAATTTGGTTCAATATGCGGTATTCCAACTCCGCGTGGATTACTATTCAGAATTTTGTATTTAGATTGAAAAAAATAGAAAAGAAAATCGTTAGTGTATTTGTCGCTGCTGATTTTTGCAAGCGTTGAACCAATTGCACCTTCAACACCACGACCAACAAAACCACAGCGCGCACCATCCCAAACAATCAAAACATCATCAGGTTTGCAAAAAATACAATTCTCTCCATCGGTATAATTGTCTATAATTCCTTTTTCAAAGGCTTTTATGTCAACGTATGGAATTGCAAAACTATACGTTTTTTCTTTGGAAACGGATTTGGGTTTCTTGCCTTTGGAGCTACGGGCAATTTCGGAAAGTTTATAGGTTATCATTAATTGACCATCTTATTTAGTTTCTTATAATAATTTTCAAAGGTGTCCATCCATTCTGTAAGTTTTGCATATGTTGGAATTCCTCTATTTATTGCTGCAGCTTGGTCATGAACCCATTTAGAACAATCAGTCATACCAGTTTCCAATTCTGTATATAAATCATGTGTAAATGGGACTTTGTCAAGTCTTTGTGTTTGTATGGCTGGGTTAAATCTTTGAACTGTGCCATTAAACAAATATTCTTCAACGCAATGTTCCCAACTCTCCCTTAATAATTCACACCATTTTTTCACACTGTCAACATATGCATCTTGGTCTTCTCCCTCTGATAACTTCTTAATATTACTTTGAAGTTCATTCTTCAACTTTCCACATCTGTCCTTAACCTTCATTGCTATCCATGGTATTGTTGGTGAAATAATTCCTGGACAATTGAAGTTTCTAATGGAAATTTTTTGGCAATCTATGTTTTGTCGCTCTGCTTCTGTTTGTAATGCAACGAAAAATACAATATCGTGAGTGAATACTATTACCTGTCTGTCTCGAGCTTCATCAACTAAACATTTTGCAATTATTTCACGCCTCTTATGGTCCATGGAATTTACAGGATCATCAAAAATCAAACCTTTTACCAAATTGCCATTATATGAAGATTCGGTAAGAAAATCGGCTAAAGCAATAGCTCGTTGTTCTCCCTCACTCAAAATTTGGGAAGGTCTTCGTCCTCTTAAAATCAAATGCCGTTTCGTATTACCCTTAGAACTTTTATTTTGTATATCAATACCAAAGTTTGCTTGTAATTTTTCACATTGCTCGTTAAAGATTCTAATATATGCATCAGAAACATACTCGTTATACAAAGCTTTCTGTTTATCTGTAACAAATTTAGTATTTATAGCCTTTCTATTAGCAAGTTCTATCCATTTGCACTCTTTTAAATATCCTTCAATATTAGGCAACAACGTAGAAAGTTTTTCCTTATCGGAATATTCTATATTTAGTCTTTCCAAATCGAATATTCGATTCTTCACACTATCATAATTAAGAGCCTCAATCTCTTTTTCTATTTCACTATCATATATATCAAAGCAAGATGTATCAAAACTTATAACTCTGATGTTTTGAGAAATACATTTGTTCGAAAAGCAAGATTTCAATTCTTCTTTTTGTTCTGTTACTTTTCGGGAGAAATCAGCTATGCGTTCAATTTGTTCCAAATGATGTTTCTGCAACCACTCAATTGTTTTAGGACTGTTCTTTAAAATGTCGCAATCTATTTTGTCGTAGGAAGTAACTTTAGCATCAATCTTTTCTATTTGTTCCTTATGTATTTTTTCCACTTTGGAAATTAACAGATCCCAGTATTTCCGTATTAAATGAACAGACTCCTGACTTAACGGTTGGTGGCAAAACATACACACATCCCCTTCTTGCGGATAAGGATGGCTTTGCTCTTGTGCAAAAGAATATGCAGACACCATGAACTTTTTCCAATTGTCAGAACCCACATTCTTTATGTTCGGATGCTTGAGAAGTGAAATGTCTTGACTTAATCTTAGATTTTCATTTTCGTTGAATTCTTCAATTAGTTTTTTGCATGCTTCTATTTCTTCAGAAGAGAATGCCTTGTTAAGATTTTCAATATGAGATTTGTATTCTTTGAGCTTTGTAGAAATAGTCTTTAACTCAGTTATAGCATCCTCTATTTTTATAGATTTAAGGGTGTTTAATTCAACAAGTTCATTGTTGTGTTTTTGTTTCTCTTCTTCACTTATTGAAGCAATCTGCTTTATTTTGCTAATATCTGTATCAGCGTTTAATTTTTCTATTTCTTGCTTTACTAATGTTTCTTGTTGAAAAAAAGCTTTGAATGGATTCTCCGTGCTTTTATTTCTTATGTCAGTATCCAATAATGCTGAGAGTTTATTTATCACTTCAAGAAAATCTGTAAAAAAGGAAAACGATTTAGGAATATAAGGCATATCGTTTTCAGCGTTCAAAATCACATCTGCTCCTTTGGTATCAAAACACGAAAATGATTTAAATTCATTATGGCCATCTCTTTCTTGAAACTTAATAGGATATTCGCCATCAGTATTTTTGAAAACAAATTCCGCGTTAGGTGAGCAATTCTCATCAGAGTAAACATTGGGTATAATTTCCTTATCACCTTTAGATACAAAAGCATTATTTAATAATCTAATATATCCTGATTTGCCTGCACCATTTTCTCCATATACTATTGTCAAATTTTCTCCGATTGGCAAAGTTTGATTCGCTTTCAAATTGTTAACGCCAACAACATTAGCTATTTTGCACAATTTGAAATCCTGAACAAAGTCATTAATTATTTGTAAAGCATCATAATTAAGTAATTCTTCTTCAACATCTTCACTATTTAATCCTACAGCTTTCAAATAATATTTATAAGATTTTTTTATAAAATCTTCATTATCTGAGTTTTCACATAGAATATTATATCCAACATATTGTTTCCAATATTCTTGGTCTTTCAGCCATTCAATTATTTTATTTACAATTGGTTCCATTATTCTTCTCCTTTCAAATACTTTTCCATCTCCTTGTCGAATTCGGAAATATACTCTTTGTCTTGGAGGATGCGGAAAATCTCATTTCAAAACTATTACTACTCTTTTAAACATTAATAATTTCAATAAACGTAGAATCCATTTTCTCCGTCACTGCAATAGGAATATTTTCACATTGAAGTAATTCCCCTAACACTTTCCCTGAAGGATGTCCATAAGTATTGTTCGTTCCAAATGAAACAGGACAAATAAAAGACTCTTGTTGTGTATGAAAGCCGAAACTAAAGTTAAATGAGTTCTTCGACCCATGATGTGGTACTTGAATGGTGCCAACATTCTTCCAATAACGCTGAAAAATATTATGAATTTGGACTTTATTAAAATCAGCATCGCCTGAATAAACACATGCTGGTTTATGACATAAGCCGTGAAAATCAATGTGGTGATGATAGGGGTATAAGTAATGCAAATCCCATAAATAACAGGAATAAGCATCAACAATATGATAATGATGATTTTCATGAAGAGGACCCGAGTACACTATCATGGAGTTTTCGTTTATCGTTCCATCTATTTTTTTATAGAACTCTTTAATATCTGCTCGATTAGCTTCAACATATTTGAGATCATCAAGCCGATTAATGTCAAAATTTGCGTAATTCAGAACATCCTTCAACTGTTGTGATCTATCATGATACTTGAAATTATATGGAATAAACACCCAGTCATTACTTGTATTTAATTGTATTTTGACCCCACTGTTTATTTGCTTTGCCGAAAGATTTTCCAAATTAATAGATTCTTGATTATCATTAATGGGTGATTCGGAATTTTCAGACGCATTGACAAATACAACTCTTGTATCATCTCCAAAAAATGTTTGTGGGTCATCAATAAGTTGATTCAATAGAGCTGAATTTGCATGGAAATGATTGAAAGCCTTCAATAAAATCTTTACATCATCATCATGCAACAAAGGTAACACGACATGTTTTATACTTTTGACAGAATCTTTTAATGTCCCTATCATTGAAACATGATCGTAGTCAAAATGAGAAATAAATAATATATCTATTGTGTCATTTTCGTCAAAAGCCTGGTTGACAACTTTTTGCGCAGCTTTACTATTTTTCCAATTACCGCAATCATATACGATATTAAAATCAGGATGTCTTTCGGAATAGAAAGCTCCTTGGCCAACGGGATGGAATGTTCTTTGAATTTTGTTCATATTTTTATTCTGTTTCTTTACGCTACTAATACTTCATTCAATTCCTTTATTATCTGTTCCATTTCGTTACCGAAAAGCTGGTACATCTTGCCTCGTCCACCTTGGGCATCGAATGGCGTGTAGTCCAAGTCGTCTAAATCGAGGTGGTAACTGCTAATGATATGGTCTTTAATCATACGCAGCCAGTCCAACTGCTCCGGGGTAAAACGCTTGTGGTTTCCTGCATTTTGGCGCAGAATCCATTTTTGGTAATTGGCATTAATCACACTGTCGAACGCAGCCAATGTTTTGTCGATTCCGCAGGCGTGGCGCACCAACGACACCAATGCGGTAAGTTCCGCCTTCGGCTGGTTCGCCTTAACATTCTCAACCGCACAATAGGCATCCCACACATACGAAGGGGCAAGCAAAGGTTTGTCTTGCTTCAGTTTTTCGAGCAGTTCCTGCGCCATTTTCAGAGTGAGGTTGCGGCGGTTGTAAGGCTGGTTGTAGAATATGCTCAATGCCATAATCTCGTCCTTGTGCTGCTCCAGATATTCAGTAAAGGATTTGATGGTTTCCTTGGCTTTTTCTTGCGTAAAACTATTAAAGCCGCTCCGTACAACGGTATCAATGTTAATGCTGTCGATTTTCTGGTCATGCAAATTGCGAACGGTAACAATATATTCGTTCAATTCGCCATTGAACGTACTGCTGGCAACATCGGCAAGTTTTTGCTGCGCCTTAGCGCGAATTTGTTCCTCAATGGCAGGCGTTATTTCCATTCGGGGGATTTTTTGCAGTTCCAACCGAGATTCTTCCTCTATCTTGTCAGCATCGAAAGCATTCAGCAATTCGGCACTCATTTGTCCCAAACTCTTTCCTTTGGAGAGGGATTCTATTTTCTCGCGCTCCTTTTCCGTTATTTCCCTGTTCAGGCGAATCAAGCGGTTTGCCAAGGATAAGAACAAATCTTCTTCGGCAACACCCATAGTTATAGCACCCAGCAAATCCTTCAACGGAACCGTAGGCTTGCGCTCCAACGGGCGACTGTCGGTTTTCTTAGTCTGCGTTACGCCAACAGCATCAACAATAACAAAGTGTGTTTTTGCCGAGGCGGTCTTGCTCACTAATTGCAAAGAATCCTCATTAATGGTTCTTGTTCCTCGCCCTTTCATCTGCTCAAAGTAATTCGCACTGCGGACATCGCGCATAAACAAAAGAACTTCGAGAGCCTTTACATCGGTTCCTGTAGCAATCATATCAACGGTAACAGCGATACGTGGGTAATACTGATTGCGGAAACGGTTCAGCACAGATTTTGGATCTTCGTCAATCTTATATGTTACCTTTTTGCAGAAATCGTTGCTCTCGTTGAACTCTTCGCGCACAATTTGGATGATATCGTCGGCGTGGCTGTCGGTTTTGGCAAAAATCAATGTCTTGGGGACTTCATACTGCCCGTTTTCGTCGTAACGGTTCGGGTAAATCTCTTCCATCAACGCCTTGCGGAATTGCCTGATAACGGTACGAATCTGGCTTGGATTCACCACCGATTTATCCAAATCGTTCTTTTTGTATTC
>JAZUEE010000302.1:0-7260 GCA_045639985.1 Bacteroidales bacterium | reverse complement strand
CGCACAGGGGCTTTCCGGACTGCCGACCTTTTCGGGTCTTGGCTATCGTTTCTTCTGTTGGATTGTGCTAACCCTGATTGCTATCCTTTTCACGCTGCTATACGCCCACTGGGTGAAAAGGAACCCGACAAAATCCATCATGTACGAACTGGACCAGTATTGGCGAGATAAAACTTCCGTAGAGAACACCGACCAAAACACGGTCAAATCCTCCACTTTGACCTGGGTGGTTTATAGTTTGATTGCCGCCATCATGATTTACTGTGCAATCGCGATGCCGAAGACAACCATCGCGTTGGGCAACGGCAGTAGCAAAATCGTACTCTTCCCCATCATCGCAGGATGCTACATCCTATTGGGCTTTATCGCGGCATGGAAATCCGTCCATCACTTCATTTTGGTTCTGTTACTTCTAACCATCGTAACACTCGTTACAGGCGTACTCGGCTACGACTGGTACGTCATGGAAATTGCCGGACTGTTTTTCGCTATGGGGATAGCCGCCGGTTTTGCTTACAATTTGAAATTGGACAAAATCATCCGTCTTTTCTTGGAAGGATGCAAAGACATCATGGTAGCCGCCTTAGTTGTCGGACTGGCCGGCGGCATTATTGTGATTTTGGAAGATGGTAAGATTATCGATACGATTCTATACGCGATATCCCAAGGCATGGGCAACGCGGGAAAAATCGGAGCAACGGCCTCCATGTATGTGGTTCAGAACCTGCTCAACCTCATCATCCCGTCCGGCTCCGCCAAGGCCGCCCTAACCATTCCCATGATGGCGGAATGGTCCGACATCATGGGTGTTTCCCGACAACTCACCGTACTCGCCTTCCAGTTTGGCGACGGATTCACCAACATGATCACGCCTACTTCCGGCGTGCTCATCGGCGTATTGGGCGTGGCACGCATTCCATACGCAAAATGGTTCAAATTTATTTGGAAATTCTTACTGGCCCTGATTCTATTAGGATTCATTTTACTGCTGCCCCCTCTTTTCATGCCATTTGCCGGTTTCTAACCATTCTCTAATCACCTCTCTCCTATTAATTTAATATTTTCTCGATTCCACCTATTTCACCATGTCCTCTCGCAAACACGTACTTCTCATCATCCTTTTGAGTGTCCTGCTGGTTGTATTTTCGATTGCAGCCATCTTCATAGGCGTCATTGATGTTCCCGCGGAATTGGTTTGGGGCAGTTTTCTGCATCGGCTGCATATTTCAGGAGGCATCATCGTACCGGCGTATTACGACATGGTCATCTGGCAACTCCGCCTACCACGCATCGTATTGAGTATTTTGACCGGGGCCGCCCTCGCCATTTGCGGGTGCGTATATCAAAGCATTTTTCGCAATCCCATTTGCGACCCGTATATTTTAGGTATCTCATCAGGAGCTTCGTTAGGAGCCGCCATCGCCATCATCTTAGGTTGGGACACGTTGCTGTTTGGCATCACCCTACCCGCTTTGGCCACATCCGTCCTAACACTGCTGCTCATCATGGGCATTGCCCGTTTGCGTGGCCGTCAAAGCACACACACCCTGTTGCTGACCGGCATCGCATTGAACTTCTTCATTTCCGCCATCATCACGTTGTTGATGGTAATCAACCAGCAGGAAATGCAGAAAATATTGTTTTGGACGATGGGCAGCCTTTCTTCCGGTTCATGGAAAGAAATTGCGTATCTGTTTCCCCTGATGGTCGCAGTTGTTTCTCTGCTATACTATTATGCCAAAGATTTGAACATCCTGCAATTGGGCGGCGAATCGGCTATCAGTTTGGGGGTTAATGCGCCACGCACGACCCGCATAACGCTCATTGCCTCCTCCCTGCTCATCGGATTAGTGGTTTCCTTCAGTGGGGTTATCGGTTTTATCGGGCTCATCGTTCCGCATATCTGCCGACTGATTTTCGGCAGTAACAACCGCCATTTGTTCACCTATTCCCTATTTTTCGGGGCTTTCTTCCTGCTTATTGCCGACACGTTGGCGCGCACCATCGCGGCACCGTCCGAACTGCCCGTTGGCAGCATTACAGCCTTGGCCGGCGCTCCTTACTTCATCTATCTATTATTAAGGAAGCACTAAGATGAAAGCCGTTCCTGAAAATCTGAAGCTCATCCTCCGCACCCTGCCCGAGAAACCAGGCGTATATCGGTTCTTTGACGAAAACGGCACCATTATCTATGTGGGCAAAGCCAAACGACTGAAGCGAAGGGTTTCCTCTTATTTCAATAAAGAACACGACTCTGCCAAAGTCAGACTTTTAGTCACTAAAATTCGGGATATCCAAACCACCGTCGTGGATAACGAATGGGAAGCTCTGCTGTTGGAAAACAACATGATAAAGCAGTTCAAGCCCCATTACAACATCTTGCTGAAAGACGACAAGTCGTATCCGTGGATTGCGGTTACCAAAGAGGATTTTCCCCGAATCTTTCCCACACGTCATCCCGAGCCAGACAAGATGATGTTGTTTGGACCCTATTCTTCCGTCAAACATTTGAACGTCCTTTTGGAAACCATCAACAACATGTTTCCATTGCGGAACTGCCGCCGATTGGTACACAATGACCGACCTTGCATGCAATACCAGCTCAAGAAATGCAATGCGCCCTGCTGCGACCTTGTTTCCAAAGAGCAATATCAGGAAAACATCCGTAAAATCATCGATATCATCAACGGGCACCGCAAGGAAGTCATCAGCCAACTGAAAGAAGACATGATGCGTTATGCTGACAAATGGGAATTTGAAAAAGCGGGTGCCGTCAAGCGGCAGATTGAAATCCTTCAGGAATACGTAGCCAAGTCCGTGGTGGTCAGTCCGACACTGACCCAGATGGACGTTTTCGGCATGGAGGAGGACAACGAGTGCGCCTACATCAGCTTTTTGCGAATTGTGGATGGCGCCATCGTTCAAGCGCACACCCTTGAGCTAAACAACAAGTTGGACAGCAGTCGTGAAGACCTGTTATGGGATGGCATCTTGGAGATGAAAGAGCGCCTCGGAAATCTTTTCGCCACCGTCATTGTTCCATTGGATTTATCCATTGTGCCTGATGGATGGGAGTTTCAAATCCCGCAACGCGGAGAGAAGAAAAAGCTATTGGAATTAGCCGAGCGAAACGCCCATTTTTATATGTTGGAGAAAAAAAAACGTCAGGACTTGGTCAATCCGGAGCGCCGCAGCCAACGCGTGTTGTTGGCCTTGCAAGAGGCATTGGGCATGGACCGGCTGCCACGCCATATCGAGTGCTTCGACAACTCCAACACACAGGGCGACGATCCCGTGGGGGCAATGGTTTGCTTTATGGACGGCAAGCCCGCCAAGAAGGAGTACCGGCATTTCAACATCAAAACCGTAGTTGGTGCCGACGACTTTGCCACCATGGAAGAGGTCGTCTATCGGCGCTACCACCGACTTTTGGAAGAAGACAAACCGCTTCCCGACCTCATCGTCATTGATGGCGGCAAAGGCCAGCTCAACGCCGCATACCGTACGCTGCAAGCCCTCCATATCGAAAATCGGGTCATGCTGGTAGGCATCGCGGAACGATTGGAAGACATCTACAAAGTAGGCGACGAATTTCCCATCTATATTGATAAAAAATCGGAAGCGCAGAAATTACTGCAGGAAGTGCGCGACGCCGTCCACAACTTCGGCATCACCCACCATCGGAACCGCCGTTCCAAAACAAGTATCGCCTCCGTTTTGGACTCCGCGCCCGGCATTGGTCCCATCCTCAAAAAGAAACTGCTCAGCACCTTCAAATCCGTAAAACGCATACGCGAAACCTCTATTGCGGAATTATCCGCGGTGATTGGTCAAAAAAAAGCAGAAGAGCTCCACCGTTTCCTGCAAGAAAACGCCTGATTACAGTAGAGGCGAATAATTATTTGTCTCTACGGCTAACATCTTACGTCTAAAATCTAATCGTGGGTGACAACAAGTTGCCATTTTTTATTGCTGCACGCTAAAAATACAGCATTTTGTCCTTGTCGGCCGGTTCAAGGGTAAAGACATCGTCTTTGGCATGAATGAGGAACACACCTTTTTCCCGAGCATATTTGACGGCTTCCTTGTCGAAGTTGATAGCGGCTACCGCAACATAGATGTTTTTATTGGCAAATTCCGTGAATATCTGTTTGAACATCTGCATCTGTTCCAAGAAATGCACAATCTTCTTTTTCGTGCAGTGGATCTTTACCTCCACCGCAACGGAGTCCGTCGTGTCGTGCAAAAACAGGTCGATTTCCATTTCCCGGCCCGTTTTTTTGTCTCTGCCCTCCATGTTCTTCCAACATTTGTCCAATTCAAATCCATACTCCTGGAATATTTTCATAGCACAAGGTTCCATCAGGCCCTCCACGATGTGGCCCGACTGCGATATGAAATTTTCAGACATCTTGCCTACCGTTTTTTCGGTCTTCGCTATTTGTTCATCGAGCTTCTTCATTCGGAGTTCATATTCCTCGCGACTTTTCTGACGCGCTCGCTCGTTCGCCTTCTTCAACAGTTCGTTTTCCTTCTTCAATTGTTCATACTCTTCTTGACTCTTCAACCTTGCCTGCTCCGTCTCCTTCATCCGGCGGTCAAAGTCTGCAGCGCTTTCGCGTGAGATGCGCTGCGTCTCGTATATCATAGTCATTATATCCTTCATTGTTGGGGCCTCCTGCGGGGAGCTCGAAATTTGGTCCATTTTGATTATCGTTTTTGTTTGTTTTATTATAAAGTGTTAATTTAAAAACTGATTCGGCTGCAAAAATAATAAAAATTCAATACAATTTAACAGTAATCACGTATTTTTTACTTTTAGCTATCAACAGTTAATTTTTTATTGTTATCCGCTAAAAGAACAAGAGGACGGCCTATAGTATTCACAATAGGATATTTGACGAGATTTATATATTAAGGGGCTTACTTTAAAAGGATAGGTATAGGTTCATTTTCTTTGTCAAGGCAAAGAATAGTTGCTTGAAAAATCCGACCTTATTTAGGACTAATCACGCCCTTCATCTGACTAAAGATGACACCGAATACCACAATCACGATACCGAAAAATTTCTGCAACGTAAAAGCTTCCATTCCCAAGATGGCAGCAATGAGAATCGTCACAATCGGAATGGCATTCGTAAACACGGTTGTCTTGGTTATGCCTATCTTTTTGGCAGCGTAGGAGTACAACATATAGGCACCGGCAGAGCAGAAAACAGCCAGGCAGACCAAGCTCAACAGAGACTGGAAACTCCAACTTATATCTGCCCATTTCGACAAATCAAAGAAGCACACAAACGGGATGTAAAAAGGCATTGCCAACATATTCTGATAAGTGGTTATCGTAATCGGGCTATAGTCCTGCACCAAGCGTGACAACAGCACACTATATCCGCCAGCCGCCACCAAAGCCAAGAACAACCAGCACAAACCCTTTATACTATACGACACTATCCCATCCGCGGCAAAAGTCATCATGATAATGCCTACAATGGACACACAAGAACCGGCCATCAATTCCCACGAGAGCTTTTCGTGCTCCACAAAATACATCGTGACGGATACTATAATGGGGATTTGAGCAATGATGACGGAAGCGAACGAGGCCGAGGAAAACTGCAAACCAAAATCTTCACCGATAAAGTATAAGAACGGTTCAAAGAACGCCAAGCACAAAAACTTCTTCCAGTCCCCGGGACGCACACGTTCCAGTTTATGCTGCAGTTTGAACAAGGTAACAAAAATCGCAGACGCAATCAGCAGACGGAAAAAGACAATCGTAAAGACTGGGAATCCGGCATTCAGCAATTGTTTCGTCCACACAAAGCTAAAGCCCCAGAAGAGCATGGAAAACGAGATGGCAATGTAGCCGATAAATGTTTTATTGTTAGACATATCTTCTTCAAAAAAAGGTGTAGGGGAAAGGTGTAGATAAAAACTGGAGATTATTTGAAAATTCGACTTTTTACCAAATGCCATTTTTGCATACGATACAAAAGCGACGTTCCAATCACCCCGAAACCGTATTTGGCACTACGGCGGAAATTAATAGAAGACGCCTCAGGAAAATATTTGGTTGGGCAGGTGATTTCCGCTATTTCATATCCGGCATAAAATATTTGTGCCAACATTTGGTTGTCAAATACAAAATCATCCGAATTGGCCATAAAGTTAATCCGACGCAAAATATCGGCGGAAAAGGCACGATATCCCGTGTGGTATTCGGATAGTTTTTGGCGCATAAGCATATTTTGAAACAAGGTCAGACAGCGATTGAAAAAATATTTGTAAATCGGCATGCCGCCTTTCACAGCGCCCCGCCCCAAGATTCTCGAACCAAGCACCACCGGATACAAACCGTTGACAATAATGTAGGACATTGCCTCAATGAGCTTGGGGGTGTACTGATAGTCGGGATGAAGCATAATAACCACATCTGCGTTGAGTTCAAGGGCTTTTTGATAACAAGTTTTCTGGTTGGCTCCATATCCTTTATTGACTTCATGTCGGATGATATGGCGTATGCCTAAGGCATGGGCTACCTCTATGGTATCATCAACAGAATGGTCGTCCACAAGAATCACCTCATCAACAATGTCCATCGGTATTTCACGATAGGTTGTTTCCAATGTTTGACCGGCATTATAGGCAGGAAGGACCACACATATTTTTTTGTTTTTCAGCATAAGGATGGGGATTTTCAAAGAGGGGTGCAAAAATAGGAAATTATATTCTATAAAAAGAGACGGTGCAATGCACCGTCTCTACAGGGGGGGGAGATTTTCGTATGATAGGATTACTCTTTTCTGACACATCGCACACTGAATCCCTGATGCTTGCTGAATTGTTCAATAAGCTGTTCAGGACAGTAGTGTGTGATAACGGAGCATTGACCCTTCTCAACCATGGTACCATTCAAGCAAGTCCAGAAGTAGGTTTCACCGAGGAGGTTCATGTAACTGTCAGTAGCTTCATCATAATAACCGGCAGCACGTGCGCCAAATCCTGTATTCGGAGTTGTACCTGCGGCACCCGGCAACCAGTATTCAACATTCATGTCGCGCAACGCATCCGTAGATTGTGCATCTTCGAAGAGTCTGTCGAAATCTTCGCGAGTTGGAATTGCCCAACCATCCGGACAAACACCCTGAACATAGCCGTTGGTCAACGGAGGAAGGACGTTGTTGTTACCTTCTGGAACACGTACGGCTGAATACCAACTGTAGAGCAAACCGTAATCGTGTGTAAGGTTGCCGTCAT
>JAZUEE010000301.1:0-4828 GCA_045639985.1 Bacteroidales bacterium | reverse complement strand
CACGGTATAGCGTTATGCAAACAGAAGAACTTGAATATTCCTATATACACAGATAGTATCACGGCATTGTCGTGGGTACGACATAAAAAGCACAAATCCATTATTGTACCGACCGAAGAGAACGCGATGCTGTTTGATATGATGACACGTGCGGAAAACTGGTTGAAGAACAATAGTTTCGATAATCAATTATTGAAATGGAACACCCCGTTATGGGGAGAGATTCCCGCCGATTTTGGCCGCAAATAACGTAATGATGCATTGCACCATCTCTACGGGTGTTGATTCCGTTTTGCTTTAAAGAAATAGTCGTGCTGTTTCTTGCGTTCCTCTATGTTTTTGGCAATGTGTACTTTTTTGCCATCGTATGGATTAAAGCCCAAATAATACATTGCTGTGGAAAAAGTCATAGGGGTGGGGGTGAAATCCTGGACTTGGTCGGTCATCAAATGATATTTCTGCGCAATTTTGTTCAATTCCGCCATTTTTTCAACCGTGCAGCCAGGATGGGAACTGATTAAATAGGGGATAAGCTGCTGGTTCTTTCCGCATCGTTTGTTTTCATCGTTAAAACGATGGAGAAATTCAATGAAATTTTCGAATTCGGGTTTCCGCATAAGTCGCAAAACTTCTGAATCCGTATGCTCTGGCGCCACTTTTAATCTTCCGGATACGTGTTGATTTACAATCTGATGCAAATATTTGCCAAGGCCATTCTTCACATCTTCTTCATGATTGCTATCCAACAGCATTTCGTATCGAATACCGCTTCCTATCGTCACATGTTTTACACCCGACATCTTAATCACCTTTTCATATAGTTCAATCAAAGGTTTGTGATTACGCGATAGATTAGGGCAAATCTTAGGTGTTAGGCAGGATGGGCGCGGACATTTTTTACATTTTTCCAAATCTTTTCCCTGCATACGGAACATATTGGCAGACGGACCGCCCAAATCGCTGATATGTCCCTTAAAATAAGGACGATGAATCAAATCATCCACTTCTGCCAAAATGGACTGGTTGGAGCGGGAGGCAATCTGTTTTCCCTGATGGGCGGATATGGCGCAGAAACTGCATCCTCCGAAACATCCCCGGTGCATGGTGATGGAGTTCTTTATCATTTCAAAAGCGGGAATATCGCCCCGCTTGAGGTATTTCGGATGGGGCGCGTTCATCATGCGGTCGAAAAGCGCGAAACTATCCATTTCTTCCTCGGTGGCAACGGGGTAGGGAGGGCGAACAATCAAATACTGCTCATCGTAGGGTTGAACCAAAGTCCGTTGCTCTCGTTTGTTCGATTCCGTTTCAAAAGCCACAAAATCCTCACCATATTTGCGTTTGCTCGCCAATTCATCCTTATAAGAAAGCAAAACGACGGGCTTCTCGTCGGAATACTTTTCAATACTATTATCTAAATATGCAATTTGCTTACATTCAGAAAGATGATTCTTCCAGTCGGGCTTTTGAAATAATTCTGCTAAAGCTACGATTGGACGTTCGCCCATTCCATACACGAGCACATCTGCCTGACTGTCAATTAATATGGAGGGTTTTAGCGTGCCGCTCCAGTAATCGTAGTGTGATAGGCGGCGCATGGAGGCCTCTATACCGCCGATAACGACAGGCACATCAGGATAGATCTGTTTGAGGATTTTCGAATACACCGTGGTGGCATAATCTGGACGAAAACCGGCTTCCCCACCAGCCGTATAAGCATCATCGCTACGCAGCCGTTTGTTGGCGGTATAATGATTGACCATGGAATCCATATTGCCGGAAGTAACTCCGAAAAACAGCCGTGGTTTACCTAACTTCTTAAAATCTCGCAAATCATCCTGCCAATTGGGTTGGGGTAGAATGGCCACCCGCAGGCCCTCGCGTTCCAAAATTCGTCCGATGACAGCCGCGCCAAACGACGGATGATCTACGTACGCATCTCCATTGACGATAATGACATCCACGTAATCCCAACCAAGATAGTCGAGTTCCTTTTTGGTGATCGGAAGGAAATGCTTTTCTGCGGACATGCTAATGGATGATTTTCAAATTTTCAACGCCTAATCGTACTTTCAACCACGACACCAACTTCTCTTCATCGGCAGCATAATTCTTATCGTTCCACTTTAGATATACAATTGCAATTGTTTTATTGTCAAGAGTTTTTGTGTTATACTGAACCAAATCGGTAATGGCAAATTCCAATACATTCGGATACTGGGCTTTGATTTCCTTGGCCAATTGGATCGATAGGGATTCTGCATTCTGAATTTTGTTGATTTTACCTCGCAAATCGCGGATAAGAGAATCTTGTCGGGCTATAGTGATATCTTTTTTGTTGATGATATCTTCGATTATCTCATTCTGTTTTGTGATATCAATGGCCTGACCGGTTTGTTTGACAATGAGTTTGGTGTTTTTCAATCCGTAAGAGACTTGAAGTGTCTTTTGCAACGAATTGATTTCCTCATTGGAGAGCGGCCTACCCATTAAGGATAGGGTAACGGTCTGTCCTCTATGATGATAGTCGCGGTCGGCTTTCAGCATTTGGACGTTTTTAAAAGAGGGTGTCTCTTGTATATCGTTGATAAATTTGATGCTTTGGGCATTGAATGCGGCTTCCTGAATCACGTCGCCAGCCAAGTATACACTGGGTACGAGAACGATTATGGTAAAAATACTGATGAGTCGTTTTACCGTTTTCTGTCTTTTTTCATCCACATATTTCTTATGAGGAAAACCCAAAAAACGGACCATCAGGAATGTGGCGAGGGCAATAAAAAAGGAGTTTATGAAGAAGAGATAGAAAGCACCTAAGAAATACCAGATTTGTCCTGTGGCAATGCCGAAGCCGGCAGTGCAAAGCGGCGGCATCAAGGCAGTGGCAATGGCCACACCAGAAATGATGGTCACGGACTGAGATTTGCGCGACATAGCCACAATCCCTGCCAATCCACCGAAAAATGCGATAAATACGTCAAAAATAGTTGGTTGGGTACGGGCTAACAATTCGGAACGTGCATCGCTGATAGGGGAGATCAGGAAGTATAAAGAGGAGGCGACCAAACTGATAGTCACCATCACGGCCAAATTTTTCAATGACTTCTTGAGCAATTCGTCATCAAATGTGCCCACGGCCAAGCCCAAACCGCAGATGGGCCCCATGAGTGGGGATATCAGCATGGCGCCAATGATGACCGCTGTGGAATTGACATTCAGTCCGACAGATGCAATGATAATTGCAAAAAACAGAATCCATACGTTCACGCCACGGAAAACGACACTCTTATTAATGGAATCTACCGTTGCCAAGTAGTCCGTGTCTTCCCGAAGTTGTGTGTATCTTTTGACCGTCACCCAAAAGACCCGCAGCATCCTTTTGAAAGAAAAATCCTGTTTGTTGTTATCCGTGGTGGAATCCATTTTTACAGATCTAAGAGTTTGATATTCAAATTACTGAAGCATAGTGACAATTTCGTCGATCGGCAATTGCCTCTGTTCGCCTGATGCCATATCTTTAATCGTGTAGGTCTGACTGTTACGTTCGTTCTCACCTGCCATAATGACGAATGGAATCGATTTTGCATTGGCATACGACATTTGTTTGCAGATTTTGGCATTATCGGGGTAAATTTCAGAGGGGATGCCGGCATTGCGCAGTTGTCGTAATCCCGCCAACGCGTATTTCTCATCCTCTTTTCCGAAATTGATAAAGATTGCCTTGATGGGATTCAATATGGCGTCGGGGAAAAGATTGAGTTCGTTGAGCACGTCGTAGATACGTTCCGCACCGTATGAAATTCCGACTCCGGACATGTTTTTCAAACCGAAAATACCCGTGAGGTTGTCATATCGTCCACCACCGGAGATACTGCCCATGGCGGCATCTTTGGCTTTGACTTCAAAAATCGCACCAGTGTAATAATTCAATCCGCGAGCCAAGGTGATGTCTATCTCCAGATCGGTTCTCAACCCCATATCTCTCACATAATCAAGCACTGAGGATAGTTCGTCTATACCTTTCATTCCGATTTCGCTGGAGGAAAGAATTTGCTTCAGTTGCTCAATTTTCTCTTCATTGTTTTGTCCGCCGAAAGAGAAAACGGGCATGAGTTTGTCAATGGATTCTTGGGAAATTCCACGCTCAAGCAGTTCGGCGCAGACGTTGTCCTGACCGATTTTATCCAATTTGTCCATGGCGGTGCAAAGGTCCGTCACTTTATCGGCCTGTCCGATGACTTCAGCGATGCCGGATAGAATTTTGCGGTTGTTGATTTTCATGGTAATGGCGATACCGAACTTGCTGAACACCTCGTCGGTGATTTCCACCAATTCCGCCTCATTCAGTAGAGAGGTGCTTCCGATAATATCCACATCGCATTGGTAAAATTCGCGGTATCTGCCTTTTTGCGGACGGTCAGCGCGCCACACCGGTTGCATTTGATAGCGTTTGAACGGGAATGTCAGTTCGTTTTGATGTTGAACCACGAAGCGGGCAAACGGGACGGTTAGGTCATAACGGAGTCCTTTTTCGCATATCTTGGTTGCCAAACGATTGGGTGTCATGTCGTTATCGTTAAAATCGACACCTTGCGTGAAATCACCGGAATTGAGGATTTTAAACAGTAGTCTGTCGCCTTCTTCTCCGTATTTTCCCATCAGTGTGGATAGATTTTCCATGGACGGAGTTTCGATAGGGAGGCAGGCGTGTTTGTGAAACACGGAACGGATAGTGTCAAAAATATAGTTGCGCCGCATCATTTCTGTCGGCGTGAAATCGCGGGTTCCTTTTGGGATAGAGGGTTTAACAATATTCATATATACATTA